>DMXI01000075.1 GCA_003483885.1 Microscillaceae bacterium | reverse complement strand
ATAACATTCTACTAATTGTTGATAAGACCTTATCAGAGTGATTAATCCATAGTTTTACCGAAGACCAAATATCAATATCATCTAAATTGGCAAAAGCTTCTAAAAATTGTGGTTCATTCTTTAACTCGGATAAACCGACCGAATTTTGCAAAAATAGCAATAAATTGGGCGAGGCCTCTACATTTTTGCCTTTTTGTAGCAGTTGTTTGGTGCGTTTTACCAATTGTACCATCATTTGCTCGGCACTGATACAGGTCTTGTGCAAATATACCTGCCAGTACATTAAGCGGCGAGCTGTCAGAAAATTTTCTATACTATAGATGCCTTTTTCTTCTACTACCAACTCATCCTCATATACATTCAACATTTTGATGATTCGGTCGGCCCCAATGGTTCCCTCAGATACCCCTGTAAAAAAGCAATCCCGTTGCAAGTAGTCCAGGCGATCCACATCTAGTTGACTGGATACCAATTGGTGGAAAAATTTACGGGGATAAGTATCGTTAAAAATACTAATGGCGGTCTGCAATGCTCCTCCAAACTCCCGGTTGAGCCGTTTCATAAATAAGAGAGAAATTTGCTCATGAGAGGTGTTAGTGAGCATGTGCTCCAGGCCGTGCGACATGGGCCCATGCCCAACATCATGTAATAAAATAGCAATCTGAGAAGCTTCTACTTCTTTGTCTGATATTTCGTGCCCTTTGTTGCGTAAATTGTCCAGTGCCAGCCCCATGAGGTGCATAGCACCTAAAGCATGGTGAAATCGAGTGTGCAATGCTCCTGGATATACAAACCCTGATAAACCCAATTGTTTGATTCGTCGTAATCGTTGAAAAAAGGGGTGCTCTATCAGGTCAAAAATCAATTCGGAAGGTATCTTGACAAACCCATACACTGGGTCGTTGATAATTTTTCTTTTGTTCAAAAGTTTTTAGCGGTTAATTTTTTGGTAAAAAAGAGGGTAATCGTGTATTTAATGTATATATAATGATTATTCCCTGTTGATGATTAAATAAAGTGGATGAATGCGTACTTTGTTTTTGAAATGCGTAGCAGATATACTGCCTGGACTCGTAACTGGTTACAAATTTAAGATTATTTCTCAGATTTGGTAATTTGTTAAAAATAAGATTATTAGACTTTTAATTGCTGCTGAATGGCTAAATAGTTTTGCCAACGATTTAACCATAAAACAATATAACAATCATTAAACATTCAAAATTAAGAATTTTATATGCAAAGATATTCTATTCTATGGGCCGATGATGAAATCGACATGCTCAAGCCCCATATCATGTTTTTAAACAAAAAAGGCTATGATATTACCCCAGTAAACAGTGGAGCAGATGCGTTGGATAAGTTTCAGGAAGAAAACTTTGATGTGATCTTTTTGGATGAGAACATGCCAGGGATTACCGGGCTCGAGGTATTGGCACAGATGAAGTCCGAAAAACCCAGTATTCCGGTAGTAATGATTACCAAAAGTGAGGAAGAGCACATTATGGAAGAGGCCATTGGTTCCAAAATAGACGATTATTTGATCAAGCCTTTGAACCCCAGCCAAATCTTACTTTCTGTTAAAAAAATCTTGGATAATAAGCGCCTGATTACCGAAAAAACCAACTTGAGTTACCAACAAGACTTTCGTAACCTGAGCATGGCTTATAGCGATGACATTGACCACGAAGAATGGGTAGAAATCTATAAAAAGTTGGTGTATTGGGAGCTGGAAATTGAAAACACCGAGCACAAGAGTATGTCGGAGGTGTTTGAAATGCAAAAAAGCGAGGCTAATACCAACTTTGTACGCTTTATTATGGAAAACTATGAATATTGGCTCAACAACGACGATGCGGATCGCCCGATGCTCTCGCACGAGTTGATGAAAGAAAAAGTATTTCCGCAACTCGAGGATGATTCTCCGCTATTTTTTATTGTCATTGATAATTTGCGTTATGACCAATGGAAAATCATTGAATCAGATATCGCTGATTATTTCAAAGTAGCTGAAGAATCGGCCTATTACTCCATATTACCTACTACCACGGCTTATGCACGGAATTCTATTTTTTCGGGGTTATTGCCCAACGAAATGGCCCGTTTTCATAAAGATTTGTGGGTAAATGAAAACGAGGAAGGCGGTAAAAATTTAAAAGAGGCAGAGTTTCTTGAGCGCCAGTTGAAGCGCTATCGTTTGGATGTAAAGTATTCCTACAATAAAATTATTACCCAAAATCAGGGGCGTAGCTTAGTAGATACGGTAAACAACTTGATGGGCAACCAACTGAATGCCATCGTGTTTAACTTTGTAGATATGCTGTCGCACTCTCGTACCGATATGGAAATGATGCGAGAGCTCATGCCCGATGAAGCTGCTTATCGTTCATTGACCAAATCGTGGTTTTTGTATTCTCCTTTGTTCGATTTGCTCAAGAAATTATCTGAAGCCAAAGCCCGAGTGATTTTAACCACCGATCACGGCACTATTCGGGTACGCAAGCCTTTCAAAATTGTAGGGGATAGAAATGTAAACACCAACTTACGCTACAAGCAAGGCAAAAACCTAAGCTTCGACGATGACGATGTGTATGTAGCCCGTAAGCCCGAAGAGTTATTCTTACCCAAGCAAAATGTATCTACTACTTATGTGTTTGCATTGGAAGATTACTTCTTTGCTTATCCTAATAACTACAATTATTATGTGAGTTATTACAAAGATACCTTCCAGCATGGCGGAGTATCGCTTGAGGAAGTGATTATCCCGTATGTAATGTTGGATCCTAAGTAACCTAAGTAAAGTAATAACAGAGCAGTAAAAAAAGCCTTTGTAAGTCAACGACCTACAAAGGCTTACATCGTTTTACTATAATATATACTATGGAAGTTTGATCACTTGTGACAAACACACGTTTCATAAAGAATCATGCTAATTGTTGCTGATTAACTATTGACTATAGCTATTTTTTCTTCTAAGCGATTCTCTTCTGCTTTTAGCTCCTTTTGATTTTCTTCTCCTTCGTTTACCTCCTTAAAGTCACTAAGAAAACGAGCCAACCCAATATCGGTCATTGGGTGGTTAAACAAGCCTTCTATCACCTGGAAAGGTGCAGTAGCCACATCAGCCCCCTCTTCAGCGCAGCGAATCAAGTGCATCGTATGGCGAACAGAGGCGGCCAATACCTTGGTAGAACATCCAAAAGTTTGATATACCTGGGCTATTTGAGTGATTAAACCCATTCCGTGGTGCGCAATATCGTCCATGCGCCCAATAAAGGGGGAGACATAAGAAGCACCCGCTTTGGCCGCCAAAATGGCTTGCCCAGTAGTAAATACCAGTGTACAATTGGTACGAATGCCTTGGTTTGTAAGGTATTTGATGGCTTTGACTCCATCCTTGGTCATAGGAACTTTCACTATAATTTTATCATCAATCTTGGCCAGCGCATTGCCTTCTTTCACCATTCCGTCAAAGTCGGTTGCAATTACCTCTGCACTTACATTATCATATACCAAGTTACAAATAGCCTTATAGTGAGCTTTGATGGCGTCTGGGCCTATGATATTTTCTTTTGCCATTAATGAAGGGTTCGTGGTTACCCCGTCTACAACGCCCATTGCTTGAGCTTCTTCTATTTCTGAGAGGTTGGCGGTATCTATAAAAAACTGCATGTTTTCGTAAGTTTTTCTTTGTGTTAGTACCCGCAGGAAATTATCTGAAAGTACTAATTGTAATATTTTTATTTTTAACCTAGTGTGTACCCGAGCTTTACTCTAGAAAAAAATGCTCGAGAAAATCAGTAAAGTATGCTTCGTGAAATATTTATTTCACTGCTATTAACGATACCTGCGCATTGTATCTTTACTTCTAAGTTGTGGTAAAACAATGGTAAATACAATAAGCATCAGCATTTTTTTAGGAGATAAAGAAGATAAAAAAACGACGAGTGTTTCGGTTTTTGCACTTTAACCACAAAAGCTTAAAAGCGCTGTTTGTGTTGTTTATTGTGGTTTTTAGACCTTGATGCTTGAAAATTACAGTATTGGTTTTACGCTTAAAAAAAGTAAGGTTTGAGCACGTGTTTAAATTGAGTTTTCCAATAGGGTGTATAGAAATAGTTCATTTTCTGAAATTTGATATATTCAAAACTACCTTGAGATAATTGTAAAATATTTTGAAGTTTTTGATTGATTTTTGATGATAGCAAGGATATAAGTGAGGTGTGTTTTAAAACAAACACTTGATCTATGTATTTCTTAATACTATGATTTTTCACAGAATAATGAGAGACTTAAAACCCAATAAAAAAAGCCCTTGTAGGTTTTGACCCACAAGGGCTTACATCGTTTTACTATAATATATATATGTAATATGGTTGTTTGATCACTTCGTAAATTGTGCAAACACACGATTAGCATAAATCATTATTGACTTATAAATAGGAGTGTTCAGAGAAATTAT
>DMXI01000259.1 GCA_003483885.1 Microscillaceae bacterium | reverse complement strand
AAATTCGGGATGACTCATGCTTATTAAGAAATGTCAGTAGCCTTGGCCAGACTTTTAAGCCCTCTCACGATGGTACGCCGAAGGGTGGTATCACTGATTTTTTTCTTCACATACCTCTTTTGTTGACCATCATACACTTCATATTCCTTCTCTAGGATTTCGCTGTATTTGAGTCCCGCCTTCAAATCAGGTAACACTGCTTCATACCAGCGCAGCTTATAGTAAGGAGCCTCTTCCTGGTCCCGTCCGGTATAGTATTTTTCAAAACATTCTGGTGGAATGTAATAGCCTTTTTTACGTTTACCTGGTGTACCTGATAAACCTGCGACAATACCACCTTTCAAGGGTTCTCCCTGGTATTGTTTCAAAGACGATGGTGTACCAGATGCACCAGTTGTACCTGGTTTATTGCCTATGCCGTTATTATTCCCCTTCGTTTTAGCTTTTCCAGGTGGTGGTTTATCAGGTACACCAGTTACGACTGGTACACCATCCTCAGTGCTTTTAACCTGAACTTTCTCGGGTGGTGGTGTACCAGTGCTACCTGGTTTATCACCTACGCCCTCACCACTTTTAACATTGGCTTTTTCAGATGGTGGTGTATCAGGTGTAGCTGGTACACCAGGGCTATCTGATGTATTTACTCTGGTGCTGGAAGGCCGTAAACTAATTTCCCCTCGTTGAGCTGAAGTTGGGGAAGGTTCTGATACTGATGAAGATTCTTTAATAGCCTGTGCCATTTGTAGCATCACTCCTTGAAAACCATCAACCAACGCTTCAATCGCCCTCGGAATAGAATGAACTTCCTCAACAGGCTCTTTAGGATCAGGCAGTATTCCACTTTGCACGCCTTCGGTTTGCACTCTTTTCATATACATATTATGAAAGTAATACGCATAAATAGTCAACAATTCCATACAAAGCACCAGACCAAAACCAATTCCCATCCCAATCATTCTATAATTTTGATTTTCTTTTTGGGCACTCCTATATTTCCCTTGAATCTGCTTAATAGCCAAGGTTTTTTTTGAGAGCAAGGTATCTCGTTCGGCTTTGCTGGATTCTAAGTTTGATTGTTCGCCCCTGGTAAGCCCCCAGCGCCGAAGCCTGGAATTGGTAGACAAGTTTTCCAGCCCCGCAATGGTGGCCGAGAGTTGGGTGAGACGTGGAGCATAGTGAGCTTCTATCTTCGCTACCTCTTGCTGCTCACTGGTATCCAGTGCTTTGGTTTGATCTACCTGAACATCGCCAATCAAACTACCACCCACGGCACTGACTGTAAGCGATCCCCCTACAATGAGTCCCAGATAGATCACCTGATGTGTAGGAGCTTCTCCTTTACTGGCCAGCTTGTAAAATACGTCACTGGCCTTTTCTTTCTTCCCCCATTCCAAAATCGCAAAGAATACCAATACCAGCAAATAGGTCAACCCGAGTAACAGCCAGCTTGGCCAGTCTAAATTCTGCACCTCCAGGTAACGGGTAGTCAGTAGTAGAGCCGTCATCAAAGCCAGTACTACTGAAATCAGGTGGTAAAAAAGCCGAAACCCTTGGCTAAACCGTAACCAACTCCTTCTACGATTCATATAGGCCTTACCTTCCATATAGTGATCGGCCATTTCATAATAGTCTTTTTGTCTGGCCAGCTCATGCTGTTCGTCCTGTGCATTCGTTCGGGTAATAGCCTTTGTTGATTTCACTTGTTTGATCTTACGCAATTTAAGTTGCTTCTTCATTGTAATTTAATCGTAATTTAGTGGTTGTGTTCAAAGAATTGTATCGTGATCTTTTAAAGCATACGCTTAATATGCATTACAAGCAATTTTAAACTTTTAAAAATTAAAAACAAATTAAAAGCATACATACAGTATGTTTTTAAAGAAAACAATCTTGTATAGTAATGAGTAAACAACGACTACTGGAAATTATCAAACAACTGCGGAAAGCAAAGAAATGGACCCATGCGCAGATGGCGGGGCGAGTAGGCTGGAGTAAACAGGTATATGAGAAGTTTGAAAATGGTCGTACCCAAACATTAAATTTTGATGCCATTGAACAAATTGCTCAAGCGTTTGAAATGACTACCCTGGAACTTATAAACTATGACTTTGACTTCCCAAAAGAAGCTGCCACCAAATTACTGGAAGAAGCGATGCAACATTTTCAGGAAGGGCATAAAAAAATAGCCGAGGCCCAGGCAATTTTAGGCTCAAAAGGCGAACAAAAATAAAGTAAAGTTTTTAAAAAACACTCTCAAATTTGAGAAAAAACAAATTGATACAAACCACTATTAATAGTCCATATTCAACGGGAGATAATAGTGGTTTTGTGCTAATTTGTACAAGTTTGCACCTGTTTGTATTATTTTTTCTCCCTAAAGTCTTCTCATAATTACAACCTCCGCAAGAGTACCAAAAGCAGGTGATTTGCCTCTAAAGCAACTACACAAGTCTACGCAAGAGTACGCAAATTGAGGCAAATAACGGTAATTAACGGATGTCTTGGCATCATCAAATTTGAGAAAGTAAAAATCAGCAAATTATATCGCTTATTTCGACAGTGGTAATCCAACGAAGTAGAAAAGGAAGATTATTCAGGATAAGAGCATAAAAATAGTTCTTTGAATATTCGTAAATAAAACTTTATCAAATAGGGGATGTTTATCTTTGTAAAATTCTCATTTTTTAGAAAAAATCACTTCTTTTTTTGCACTATTAAAAATACCTGCTATGTTTGTAACACAATCAAAAAACAATATTTTTTTCCAGTGAGCCAGGAAAATCCTGTATGTATATTAATACCTAACTCCTACATCAAGCTGTGCGAAGTTATAAGTGAAACTTAAACTGTTTAAAAACATGCACACATTAATTTTAAATAAAATAACGCGATTACCTTCTTCAACCAACCTTTATGCTTCATTGTATTTCATAAAAACGCATAGATACGCTCAAGTTATTTAGCATTACAACAACACTATTGCGGATAACAACTATTAATTAACCTCACCTATTTTTTATACTTCTTAATCTGAACGCATTTGCCCTAAGCAGGTAGTGCTACAGCTATTGTCATGGCCAATTTGGCCATTGTCACAGCTAGTGGTATGTATATGTGAAAGCTAAAAATGACTATTCGTAATATTTTGGCTATTGGTCAAGTATTATGATAAAAATTTTGCTAAACCTAAATCAGACTGATCAATGGAAGGAATTAATCAGGCTCAATGGGAACGAGCCAAGGAAATTGCCAGACAAAGGCAAAAACGTTTTAAACGCCAGGTGAAGGTACAAATCGCCCCTGGTACCTGGATTTACGTCCCCAAAGAGTTCACCAGGAGTAAACAAAAACTTCGCGCTTTTTTAGCACAGAGAAAAGAACGAGTACGGCAAAAAGCCAGACAGGAAACTCAAGAGCAAAAAGATAGACAGCAACGGAGTAAAACAACCTATCATGCCAATAGGAATCAGCAGAAAGCCAAAGTAAAAAGAATAATGGGCAGTAGTAGCTCTGAGCAAAAAAAGTAAATCAAAATCAAAACCTAAGTCATATGAATTACAAACATCGAATCACTCTGAACTTTCACTCCTTGATCCAGTCTAAAGTAAGTCTTCACCCTACCGAACACATTTTCTTCGCCTGGGCATACGAAGCCGCCAAAAATGGAGTGGCTGGCTGTCTCGAGGAAGATAAGATTCGCTACTTTGAATTTAAGTCAGCTGATTTTAGACAACAACTTCCTACCGTCCGCATAAGCAATCATCACAGGTTCAATAACCTACTCAAAATACTGATGTCGAAAGGACTCTTGATGCCACATCCTAACCAGGCCTGTATAGGGGCTTATTATGCCTTTACTCCACTCTCTAAGAAAATCTTTAACGACACAAGCAATATTTAATAGTTTAATGACGAGCGATGGTCGGCCACTGCATCTCAGAAGACAGTGGCCTCATAGCAAAATGATTATTCGAAGTAATGAATTGCTTGAAATAAGATAATGAAATCAAATGACCAAAAAGGCATCAGTAAAAAACAAATTCTTGCTCTCTTTGAGTGGGAGGGAAAAGATGAGCAAATGGCTAGCGAGTTTTATGAAAGGCATCGGGAACAACTTCTGACTGGCAAGCTTGACTATCCTAAAATAGTAGACATCAGAGAGGAGAAATGATAAAAAAGAAAACCACGCTAAAACTAACTGACTATCAACCTATTGAAGTAAGCAATGAACAACTATAAAAAACTTCTGGTACTTAATATTGGTGCTTTTATAGAGCAGGGGTTAATACTAAAACCTGCCGATCATTTCATTTTGCAATGGGCCTGGGATTTTTCCCGTTCTGGCCAGAATAAAACATTGGATGATGAAAATAATACCTATTTCTGGTTTAAATATGCCAAATGTCTCAAGGATTTACCAAACTTAGGTATTCAATCAGAGGTGGGAGTTCGCAGAAGGTTTGAAGGGATGGTCAAAAGTAACTGGTTAATCCCTCATCCGAATCGCAAGGGTAAAGGAAGTTATTATGCTTTTTCTACACAAATCGAGCGTATTCTCCAATCATCTCCTGAAATTATTTCTCAGAAAGCATTGCGTCAGGTTTTGTTGGAATTAATTGCCCTCTATGAAGTAAGTCAAAAACTGCTTGATGAGTCTCCCGAAAAACAACCATTACATCAGGCCATTCAAGAAATTATCCGACAGCTTGATACAAAAGTATCAAGTGCAACCCAGATGATACAAAAGTATCAACTCGTGGCTCAAAAAGTGTGGGGAGATGATACATTTATATCAAGCAAGATGATACAAAAGTATCAAGTGACATGTCACAAAAATATCAACAATAATACTAAAGTTATAAATAATACAGAAGTTATTGATAATAAACAAACTCTCTCTAGAGAAAATTTCGATTTGTTGGAAAAATTAAAAATCCGAAATACTGAGTTAATGCAAGAGAAAGAGAGAGAGAAGGAAATTTTTGAAAAAAAGATTCAAGACTTAGAGAAAGAAAACGAAAGTCTAAGAACGCAAATTCAGGAATTAGAAATCCATTCTGAAACTTCCTCTTCGCCCGTGTCTAGGCAGAGGGTTTTTGAAATATTCAAAAACGAAAGTTGCGCCGCCCACGCGGAAAAATTCTACACAGAAAACCGAGAACTCATTGAAGCCAATTTGATGAGCGAGATCATTATTGAGCACAAAGTCAGAGAGATCAAAGCCAGTCTTCAAGACGAAACGCAAGCGCAACCACAAATGAGGTCGACTAATACCGACACAACTTCGGAAGGACAAACCTATAAGCTTGCGAAGCAGACCTTTGAGGTTTTTGACATTATACCTTCTAAATCCGATCTAAAATCCCTTGTACAAGACATTCTCCGCATCCAGCAAGAACGTGATCTTAGCCTGGCTATGATGCAAAAAAACCTCCAAATGTATGAGGCTTTCATTCAAACTGAGGGAGTGACCACCAACTATTCACTCAAAAATTGGCTTTCAGGCGATGGTAATGGATATGGCAAAAATTGGGAACGATCGCTGCAAAAAGCGCAGAAAAACCTTGCGACAAAAAACGCAGGAGGGCAAGCCTCCAAAACAGTGGAGGCCACTAATTTGAATTATACGCATTACAGCCCCTCACAACGCCCAGAGTTTTATCCCCAGAAAAAGTGAGTATTACTTACGCTAACAACTCAATTCAGTCAAACGAAATTAAACTAAATACTTCATATGATGACAAATAACCATCTTACCAAAAGGACTGCCACTACCGATATTGGGCAGGTTCCTCCTCAAGTGTTGGATATGGAAGAAGCGGTGCTTGGCGCACTGCTCATTGAAAAACCAGCATTGGAGCAGGTCATTGACATACTACATCCCGACTATTTTTATAAACCAGCTCATCAAGAAATTTACCAGGCCGTTTTAACCCTATTTGCCAGCAATGAACCTGTAGATTTACTGACGGTAGCCCAGCAGCTTCGTAAAACCGAAAAGCTGGAAATGGTAGGAGGCCCCAGGTACTTGATGAAGCTGACCAATCTCGTCAATTCAGCAGCCAACATTGAATACCATGCCAGAGTCATTACTGAACAAGCTTTCAAAAGATACCTCATTGAAATGGCTTATCAAATCCGAAAAGAAGCCTTTGAAGATAGTGCGGATGTATTTGAATTAATCGATCGCCATACCCGTAACATCCTGGAACTTTCGGCTACCGGGACTCGTAGCCGTCCAGTCAAAGGAGCCGACATTGCTTACCGTTTGTTGAAAGACTTGGAGGAAGAAATGAAAAATCCTCAGCGCATTCAACATCAAAGTGTTTTTTCGGGATTCTTTGATTTAGATTGGATTACGGGAGGATTAGAAGCCACTACCCTTACCATCATTGCGGCAAGGCCCGCGATGGGCAAGAGTGCCTTTGCCCTCAACTTAGTACTCAATGCGGCTCAAATGTTTGAAAAAGCTGCTGCATTCTTTTCGTTGGAAATGAGTAAAGAGGACGTAGTGTACCGCCTGCTATCGATGCTCTCTGGCATTAATACCAAGGCCATTAAAAAACGTCAATTAAATAACGAACAGGCAAAAAAACTGAGAGAAGCGGAAACTACGCTTAATGGCCTGGATATTTATGTAGATAGTACCCCGGCCATTACAATTACTGAACTTACGGCAAAACTTCGAAGACTTGTATTTTCTCAGAACATCAAGCTGGTAGTCATTGATTACCTTCAACTGATGAGAGTCTCAGAAAAGCCGGGGAGTAATCGGGAACAAGAAGTCGCTCAAATCACCCGGTCTTTAAAGCAACTTGCGGGTGAACTTAGTATTCCGGTCATTGCGCTGTCTCAGATTAACCGTTCGGTAGAAAGTCGTTCAGGCGACAAGCGCCCTCAACTCTCTGATTTGAGGGAGTCAGGTGAACTTGAACAATCTGCTGACATTGTAGGCTTCTTGTACCGAGCCGAATACTATGGAATCATGGAAGATAGTGTGGGGCAATCTACTCAGGGGATCACAGAACTTATCCTGGCCAAACATAGAGATGGAGAAACAGGTACGATCTTGCTTCAATTTGAGCCAAGGTTTCAGCGGTTCCAAAATCTACACGAAAACACTTTCCCTAAGCGATTAAGCAACCCTGCTTTGGACGGTTTTACCCAGAATCCTGATCAGGATGAAAAAGAAGGAGGTGAAGGAGATGAAGGTGATCATGACCCGTTGGAACTATTTACTTCTTGATCTTTTATTAAGCAACCACTAAACCATTACATTTAAACAAGCAGCCAATGGCTTCCAAAGAAAACCCAAGTAGCCCTGAGCTATTCTCCTTTTATATTAATGAGTCTTTAACTCACATCAAGGCTTACCCCAAGGCTGGAAAAACGAGCCTTGCGACAAGTTTGGCCTTGGATGCCGCGATCTATTGTAATCAAAAGGTACTCTTTTTTTCTCCTGGCAAAGAGCAAAAAAAGGACATTTATCATCGCCTCTTCGCTGTACTTAAAAAATGGGAATTGGATCGGGTAGAAGACGTGAGTAAAAATCCAACATCTGAGGTTTTTGATGAATACGAGGACGTAATGCTTGACTTACGCAATTTAAAGTTGATCATAGAACCAACAAACGATCTCTCATTTGCTGAGTTGAGACGATTGTGCCTTTTTCATGCCCATTATCAAAAAGTGAGCTTGATTATCATAGACGATTTTCATTTGACCAGAGATGCAGCGCAAATTCGCCATATTCAGGAACTAAAAAAGATGGCTGATATCCTACGTATCCCTTGTATCTTGTTTACTCCGATGCCTACGGTAGAAGATGCTAATTTCAGAAGAATCTCCCAGCTCAATGTATACCTGGATACCTGTAGTGACCTATGCTTATGGCTGGATAGGCCAGTGTATGAAATAGAGGCCCAACTGGAAATGATTAAGATTCCTATGGTTGAGGGGGCAACACCTATTCCTCTCACCTTTAATCCTCTTATCCTTCATTTCACCGATGTAGAAATGATTGGGTTGCATCTGGCCACTGCTCACTTTCAACCAGCAGATGATTAAATCAGAAAAGTTATCATTTAATAAACTGAACATTTTTATGATGAATACTTCAAGTTTAATTATTCATAGTTTTCAGGAGTCGCCCATCATCTTTACCCAAAGTGGTTGGATTAACGCTACTAAAACGTGCGAAACTTTACAAAGGCAAGGCTTGGATAATTTCCTGAGAAGTAAACGATTTAGGGATTATGGGCAAGCATTGGCCGAAAATTTAAAATACGTAAATTTTACGGATTTAAAATCTACCCAAAAAGGAAGACAAGGAGGTACTTTTCTTCATCCTAAACTTGCCATAGAATTTGCACGTTGGATCAGCCCACAATTTGCCGTATGGTGTGATGAAAGAATTGCTGAGATACTCCAAAAACAAAACCTTGGAGAAGTAACTAGACAGTACAGGCAAAAACTACAAACTATCGAGGAAAGGCAACTTATTCAGGAGCAAAAATTCAATGAGCTTGAAAAAGAACGACAAGAAGCTAAAGCGGAGTTAGAATCTTTTGGCTCGGAACCCATAAGAACTCATATTATTGGAGCACGTAAGGAAGTAGATACCTTGGTGAGAGCTTATTCTACCCATAAGAATATACCTGCCCCAGATGTATATCGCAAGCTTTACCGGCGTTTCACTTTAAAGTTTCATACGAATGTATATATGAGGGCTAAAAAAGTAAAGATGAGTCCTATGGTATGGATTGAGGAAAATGGCTGGATGATCCAGTTATTGGACGTAACCAGAGAAATGCTTCGATAAATCCAGGCGAAGAATCAAAGTAAGATCAAACCTCAACCACTAGTATTTATTAAAACTCTAACTAATAATAGTTTTATGGAAAATTTAACGACATCAGATCGAAACCAGCTTATGAGTTACTTATTAAGTCCTCAGCAATACCCGATAACACTATTTGACTTCTTCCCCTTATGTGGTTATTCAGATTTTGGGAGCGCTTTGGTTACGCTGGAACGTCATTTTCAAATAGAGAAGGATTTTATAGAGTACCTGGGAGATTCTGTATTGGCTTACCCAATGTACAAGATGACCATTGATTGCGCCAGGTATTTGGCTTCTATGGCATTGAATGAAAAAGGGGATCAGGTAAAGCAATTTCTCGTGGATATGGGTGAACAACTGAGTGAATTGCCAAAAGTATATCAGCTTGGCCTTAAGGCATCTCAGGCAAAAATAGAATCACTGGGCAAAAGACTTCGTCATCTTGAAGATGAGGCGCTTATAAGAGAAAGTTTGGCAGAAATTGAAGAGAAAGAGAAAGTAATGTGGAACGAGTTAGATCAATTAGTTTATAGTTATGCCACGAAACAGAAAATACCGATGCTTAAAGTTTATGACATGCTCTTTCAAATTGCGAGGGAAAGTGTATGCAAACAAAACGAAGCAAGGGTATCAGGATAAACTTTCATTTAGAGACAGAGACAAGGTGAATCAAGCAAAGGAGGCTACCTGTAAGTTGGAGCTGACAGTAGCCGACCTAATGCTTGTTGATCATCATTAATTGCAATTAATCGTAAAAATAATCACAAAAAAACAATATCATGGCAAATATACCCTCATATGAGGAAATGCAAAAGTTAATAAAAGAGTTTACAGTACCCATATTAGAAAAACTCGAACAATTAAACAGAGAAGAAGAACGTAAACTGGATATCTATACAAATCGACGAATAATAGATGAGTTAGGAGGATACATTAGTAATGATACCCTCACTCGCCTTAGAGAGAAGGGAGAACTGCCCGGAACAAAGAAGCAAGGCAAGTGGTACTACAAGGGGGAAGATGTAAGAAGGGTTTTTACTCAATCCAAAAATCATTCTAATCGTAAATAATAAAACCGTATACAGTTAAATACAAAAAACTCCAACCTACTCACTGAAGCAAGGTGGGAGTTTTTTTAGAATATTAATCCACAAATAGATTTTCAAACTTAGTGATTTCTTCCTCTAAGGTATCACTAGTGGAGCTAGCATAAATTTCAGTAATAGCTTCAGTAGAGTGCCCTGTCATTTCTTTGAGCTTAGAACGATCTGTACCTGCATTGTATACCAAGGTAGCAAAGGTTTTACGACCTACGTGACTTGTAAGGTGTTTTTCAATCCCTACATATTCCGCAATCATTTGCAAATATGTATTATAATTTTTGTTGGTAATTACAGGAATCAACGTACCTTTTGAAAGGCATACAGGATCATCTTTATACTTCTCAATGATTTGTAATGCCTGATTTACAAGAGGAACTTTAGCCGGAGTAGAAGACTTTACACGTTCCTTCATAATCCAAGATCGACCATTTTTTTCTATGATATGCGTTTTTTTCAAGGTATTAATATCTACGAAGGCTAGCCCAGTAAGGCATTGAAATACAAAACAATCACGAATACGCTCCATGCCACGCTTACTTGATAGGTCAGCCATCATGATCTTTTGCAACTCCTCTAAGGCAAGGACTATTCTTTCAGGACGTTCATTCCTGGGAATTTGAAATTTAGCCACTAATGGGTTTCGTGTTATCTCTCCTAGTTCAACGGCAAGGTTGATGGCTTTTTTAAAATCTCTTATTTCACGAATGGCAGTATGGTGTTTTTTGGGTAATCGGGTTGTACCATCTTCTCTTACAGTAGTTTTGGTAGTACACCAATCTACATAGCGAATATCAAACCCCTTATAAGCATCTTTTAAGAGATCTATCAAGAAGATATCTTCTTTGTTAAACTCATCACGTAAAAAGAGCTTTAGATTTTTTATAGCAATACTAATTTTTCTTTTTGTAGTGACTCTTATGCCAGTACGATTTCTCGATCTTTCCAGTGCTTCTAAAAAAGTGATTCCCTTTTCCTCCTGGCCTTTGGCTACGGCCTTGAGTTTCTTCAAATCAACCCCTTCTTGCACATTCATAAATTCAGTGTAAGCTTTTAGTACACGAGAACGCATTTGATTAAGTAAATTATTCTGAGCCTTTATATATACACTAGTACCCTTAATAAATATTTGATCTCCATTCTTTTCTAACTTAATTGTTGGAGGTAACCAACGATCAGCAGGTGTTTTTACTTCAGTTTGAAAATCAATCCGTTTGCCTTGATAGGAGATACGACAGAACACTGGTGTTTCTCCTTTTTTATTAGTTTTATCCTTTCTCAATAAAAAACTGATCACAAATCCCATATTTACTACATTTTGATAAATAAAAACAAGATAATTAAAGGTTAAAAGCTTGAAAAATATGATCTGTTCTGTAACCTTGTAAACTCAAAAGAATGGCTATATAATCTACGAATCACCCATTTCAATAAAGGTTTATGAACTTCAAGCTAGTTAGAGGTTACCAATTTTGAAAAATCATTAATGGTTACCTCAAAGGTATCTCTAATGATGCATAAATATACATATTATTGCATACAAGAAAAAATGTAATGTATTGATTATCAATAGAAATACAGGGATTTGCGGTCTATACCTTAGAGAGACTGAGGCATTGGCAGGATTCGAACCTGCAAGTCTTATAAAGATACGGCTTCTCAGGCCGATTGCGTTTAGCCATTCCGCAACAAAGCAACTCGCTAACGCGAGAATAACATACTTTCCGCTGTACCTATTACATTTACCAGAGACCCTTGCTCTGCCACTGAGCTACGCCCCAATGTAGTATATGAAAATTTGCTGGGGCGAAGGGAATCGAACCCCTGCACTAGGCTTTTATAATAAATACTGCTTCAGCTGTTAGTTGAGTCTTACACTATGAAGCGAAACACTGAGGCTGAAATATCTACTACTCTACCATCGGTGGGGGAGTATAGATAGTATGACAATAATTTTAAATCTAAGTCTAGCTTCAACGTCAAAGTTAAAAAACTTTTGAAAAGAAGTCTAATCGCTTTTCACTACTTTCGTCTTATCACTTTGTTTTTCTAAAAACACCCTCTTCCCGAATCCCATCGATTTGTTAAAATTTGTGCGTTTCGTATCAAAACTTACCTCTGCTTGTTACTTTATTACAAATCAAGATTGATTAAATACAATAAAATTAATTTTATAACAAAATATTAATATCCTAATATAACCTTTCTGTTTTGCCTACGTTTTCTATAAAAAAATTTAGTTTCTGAACGATCAGGCAACATTTACGCTCAGAAATTAAAAACTACGTATACTTAAATAATATTACAACAACACACAATAGTTATATATTTTCCTGTAATTTTACAACGTTTTATCGCATTGCGCGTATAAGGCAAATTTTTACCTAAAAATCAGGATACAAACAATCAAAGTTATGAAGTACGAGATCAGAATCTTCGCTAAAGACCGCAACAAAATCATCGAATTCGTTGATCAAAGCGGCAACCAGAATTTAAGGTTTATGCCTACCGAATGGGAAGATCTATATTACGCTATGGGTTCGGTGATCGACGACGACGCCGAGAAAAAGGAAGAATCAGACAAAGTAGTCGCGGTTATTGAGGTAAAGGAAATCAATTTTGATGAGGTAATGGACCGTATGGTAGACGATCTCACTCCTCCTTTGACGCAAGTTCTGGACAATGGTCAGGAACAAACCGTTTTTAGAATTGCCGCTTAATTTTAACTTATTCATATAAACCATAGGAACCTGTAATTATACAGGTTCCTTTTTTTATGCGTTTTTGCCTCTTTATTTCCCTCCAATCATTAGTTAAAAAGTAACAGCTATGGTATTTCTCAGAAAAAATCTAAATTTATCTCACTCGTAACCAAGGGGTTATAAAAAAAATCGTAAAAAATTGCCAGAAAAAACTCCACTGTGGCATA
>DMXI01000652.1 GCA_003483885.1 Microscillaceae bacterium | reverse complement strand
TTTTCAATCAAATTTATTATAAAACCAAGCCAATTGTTTATTTTGGGATAGAAGTAAATTTATTGCATTACTTTAACTTTAGGAGAACATAGCACGCTTATGAGTCCAGAACAGGTAAAAAATTTTAAAGAAGATCAAGATTTCGATTTTTTTGCATACCAGGCGCAGCTAGAGCGCGAAAACCTGATGCTCTCTTACAAGGGGCCTTTAACTGATGTACTTCTGGCAGAGCTTAGCCGCGATATAAGAGACAAGTTAAAAGAAAGTCGTCGGGTAGGAAAAAAAGTCTTTTCGGTGTTTATGGAGCTAAGCCAAAATGTGTTATACTATTCAAAAGAGGTAAATCATTTTGGCGACCGTGACAAAGTAGGTACACTGGTTATACTACAATATGAGGAGTATTATCAGGTAATTACGGGTAACATGGTCAGGAGAGAGGCAGTACCATTACTTTTGGACAAATGGAAAACAGTGACTTCTTTAGACAGAGAAGCATTGCGTGAGTACAAAAGAAAGTTAAGAGATGCACCTTCGGAAGGAGAAAGCAAAGGAGCAGGGATAGGTTTGGTACAGGTAGCGCTTACTTCCGATGATTTAGAAATGAAAATCAAGCATTTAAGTGATGATTATTCGTTTTTTGCATTGTTTGTAAATATTATGAAATAAAACAATGAAGTCGAGACGGCTTCTATATAAAATATAATAAAAAGGGAGTGCGAAGAGCACTCCCTTTTTTACTTTAGTTGCATCAAGATGCCATTCTTAGGCCGGAGGGTGATCATTGGCTCTAATACTACCGGATGGTTTTTGATAAGTTCAAAATCAAAATGACGAAGTAGTAGAGGCAGAAGTAATTGCATTTCCATCATCGCAAAATGGTTACCGATGCACATCCGAGGCCCTGCTCCAAAGGGCAGGTAATGAGTGCTTGGGCGTGCTTTGGCTTTTTCGGTTTCAAACCTATCCGGATTAAACTCATTGGGTGCTTCCCACAAATCGGGGTGACGATGTAAGCTGAATATCTGGCAAATCACTATAGTATTGCTGGCAATATGATGGTCCTCCCATTGATCAGCTTCTCGGGCATAACGCCCCACTCCCCAAACAGGAGGATACAAACGCATGCCTTCCTCAATCACTTGTCGGGTATAAGGCATTTGTTTTAGGTCACTAAAAGAGGGTGTTCGATCTCCCAATACTTGCTGGGTTTCTTGTCTGAGTTTTTGAGTAATTTCAGGATGCTGACTCAATAAATAGAGCGTCCAGGCCAAGCCGTTGGCTGAAGTTTCGTGCCCTGCCGAAAAAATCGTCACCAATTCATCGCGGAGTAAGTCCAAGGGCATGGGCTCACCGGTATCTTCATAGCGGGCTTCCAGCAGCATTTGTAAAAAGTCTGCTTTGGAATCATTTTCTTGTTGGCGAGTTTCTATCAAATTGTTAATCAAGCCATTCATTACTCCACGATGGCGATTAAACTTGCGTAGACTTCCATTTAACCGAGTCCAGGGAATAATCATAGGGTTGATGGCTCGCTTGGCTACAAACTCCTGGGCGTAGGAAATGGCGTGGTAAATCTCTTTGAGGTTTCCCTCAATATCAGAGCTAAACAGCGCTTTCATAGCAATACGAGCGGTTACTGCCATCATCTCCTGAGAAATGTCTACTATCTGTCCTTTTTTTTGAGCTAATTCTTTGATGTATTGATGGGCAATTTCAGTCATCGCCGCAAAGAGGTTTTCCAGATTTTTTTTGTGGAAGGTAGGTTGGGCAATTTTTCGTTGCTTTTTCCACATAGCCCCTTTACTAGTCACCAGTCCTTGTCCCAGCATCAAGGCCAATTGGTCGTAGCCCCGATCTTTAGGATAGTTTTTATGGTTGGTCTGTAGCACTTGTTTTATCAAGCCTGGATTGGCACTAATGAGCACTTTACCCCCAGGGTATGCAGCATAGAAGGTGTCGCCCAGCGTTTTACTTTTTTCTTCAAAAAAATGAACCGGGTTTTTTTGTATCTGAAAGGCACTTTTGAACAACCAGTGACCTTGATACACAGGAATAGTAGGGGTGGCAGGACTCATAGTAGAATGATTTAAGTTTAGTTGGTCAAATACTGACTATGAGTATAAAAATACAATTTTTTCTTTTTAAATCACAATTTGAGGTAATGAAAAGGAGCCTATAAACCTTGTTTGGCCAAAGAACGCATGTGCCACAAACCAAACAAAGGCCCCACTACCAATACCAAAAATATGTAGTTGGGGTTGATAACTGTATATAGATAGTTGGCCAATTGAATACTAAAAATGGTAATGGCAAAGCCCAAACTATTGACAATGGTAAGGGCCGAACCAACGTATTCTTTAGGAGCGGTTTTGGCCGTCAGCGCCGAAAACTGAGGAGAGTCTCCAATGACAACAATGCCCCAAATGAGTAGTAAGAGTAAAAATAAAAAGAGTGGTAATTGAAATAGAAGAGGAGATAGGAGGCATAGTGCCCCAGAGGCTAATAATTGAAAAAAAGCTACCCGAGCACTGCCAGTTTTACTGGAGATGAGACCTCCCACAATACAACCCAGACTCCCGATGGCAATCACGATAAAAGCCCACAACGAAAAATTGGTTTGCCATTGGTTTAGCGCAGCGTAATGTTGTAAGATAATCGGGACAAACGCCCAAAAGGTATACAGCTCCCACATATGCCCAAAATAACCAAAGGCTGCCGAGCGGAAATCTTTGGTGCGAAACATTTGTAGCAATACTTTGGGGTTAAAAGCAGAACCTTTGCGAATATAAGGGCCATCGGGTACGAATAAATACATGGCAATTCCTCCCAAAGCGGCAATCACAGAAACCGACTGAAGTACCAATTGCCAGGATAACGCACCTCCAATACTTTTAAGAAAATGAGGAAAAGCAGTGCCCAATACCAAAGCACCTACCAAAAAACCAATGGCCTTACCCAGCGATTTTTGGTACCAGCCTGCGGCAATTTTCATCCCGATAGGGTAGATACCTGCCAAAAAGAATCCCGTTACAAAACGTAGAAAGAGTAAACTAAACAAATTGGTAGCCAGCCAAAGAATGGCCAAGTTGGCAGTAGCACCCAGCAGGGCACAGACCAAGAAAATTTTTCGTGGGGAAAACTTATCCGAAATGGCAAAGAAAGCAAATACCAAAGTGCCCGCAATGAATCCTAATTGTACTGAAGAGGTAATGCTCCCCAATACCTGATCCCCCGTGAGTTTCAAATAAACTTGCAGGTCGCCTAAAACTGCATTACCAGCAAACCAGAGCGAGGTTCCAGCAAATTGAGAAAATACAATGGTAGGGATAATCCAAATGGGTGCTTTGGGGGGATTTGTCTCCGTCATTTTACGTGAGTTTAGTTTCGTTGTTTTGTTGTCAGATATACTATCAGATATTCTTGTGAATGGTATTGCTGTTTCAGTTTATGTCACAAATATCAGTGGTATGGGCTCTTGTGCTAAAGAACAAAATTTGGAGGTAAAATGGTTTTTTTCGCGCCAAGTTTTTGGAATATATAAATTGAAACAACCCTCTTCTCACTTGATTTCGTTTAAGCCGATACGACTTTATTATTTAAATAAACAGTCCAATGCCCAAGTCCACCAAGTATTATAACCTCTTTTATTACATCTTGGCCACGAGTACGGTGTATGTCTTGGCATATGCCTGGTTTTTTCTGGCAGAATATCGCATTGCCTTGTTTTCGGCGCTGGGGATTGTGATAGGAGTAGGGGTGATTTTTTGGCGATCGACCTTGAAAGGACGAACTGGAGCCAATAAAGGGTATGCAACCATTGGTTTAATGTTATTTTATTCGGCGGTTTGGTTAGGGTTGGTATTGGTTATATTGGTGTTAGAGTTTGGCGTAGCGCTAGATGCTATGAAGGAGTATAAGCTATATGCCCAAGCTGGTGATCTTTGGATATATTTTGTCAAGATAAGCCCTTTTATAGTACTCTTTGTTAATCTGCTAAGTTGGTGGTTGTTTTTTCCACATAAGTCCAAATAAAAAAGGCACCTCGGCAGGTGCCTTCAAATATAGCCTGGGTTATTTCTTAATATCTGCTTTTTCTAGTATTAAGGTGTTCATAGTGTTGGTTTTCAAACCAGTAATGTTCTTCTGTCTTAGATTTACTACTTCATCGTAATAGAGTACAATTACGGGAACTTTGTCTATAATGAGTTGATCCATTGCGTGATAGTTACCATAACGAGTGAAGGTGTTGTCAGTTTCCTGAGATTCTACGAAAAGCTTATCAAAGGTAGCATCTTTAAAGCGAGTCTTGTTTGGGCCAGCTGGGGCCTCATTTTTACTATAAAACATGGCTAAAAAATTCTCTGCATCAGGGTAATCAGCCCTCCATGAGCCTCTAAAAAAACGAGCTTTACCCTGATCTACTTTATCTTTATGAGTGGCAAATTGATTTGCCACTACCTTGACTTTAATTCCTAAATTTTGTGACCATTGTTTTTGCAAAAATGTACATAACGCCTTGTCGGTATTGTAGGTATTCAAGGTGATTTCAGGAAAGCCTCTGCCCAGTGGATATCCAGCACCTTGTAGCAATTTTTGCGCTTTTTTGATATTGTATGTGTATCCATCAATATACTTGGCATCATATGAAGAGATAGCATCAGGAATATAACCGTGTTTTCCAGGTGTTCCCAGGCCGTTTCTTATTGTTGAAAGCAGGTATTCACGATTGATGGCATAACTTAGCGCTTTACGTACTTTTAAGTTGAGCAATGGATTGGTTTTTTGATCAGTTCCTTCCAATAAAAATCCAATATATTCTGTGAGTATATAGGGTTTCTTTTCTATCCCATATTTACTTTTAAAGTCTAGCCGAGTGCTGCCATTTTTGTTTAAAACCCTAGGTAACTGAGCGATGGGTATATTGGTTAAAAAATCTAAGAAGCCTTTTTCAAAGTCCAGGAATGCTTTGGCTTTGTCTTCATTGAATAATGCTTCTACTGCATCTATATATGGAAGAGGACGATTTTTTATATCACGTTTCCAATATCTGGGGTTTTTGATCAAAATCAATCTTTCTTTTTCGCGCCAGTATTTCAGCATAAATGGTCCAGTACCTACTGGATGTTTTCTAAAATCTAACCCGTATTTTTGTTCTGCTTCTTTTGGGATTACCTTAGTGAAAGGCATTGCCAGAATTTGTAAAAACGCGGGAAAACGACGGCTCAAGGTTATTTTGATCCTGTATTTATCCAAAGCCACAATCCAGTCATTGGCTAATGCACCATTGGGACCACGCTTTACCTTATCAGCAAATACCCAAGCTCCTTTGGCCTTTACCCGTGAATCCAACAGCCTTTTGTATGTGTATACAAAATCCTCTGCAATTACTTCACGTCCACGTCCGTTTTCGAAAGCTTGATCGTCATGCAAATACACGCCTTCCTTAATTTTAAAGGTATAGGTCAATCCATCTTCAGATATGTCGTAGGCTTCTGCTAATTCAGGGTGAACGTGCAAATCCTCACTAAAATTGAACAAACCATTGTACAATTGTGTAACCGCCCAAATGTTGTTTCTTTGATCAGCAAATGCAGGGTCAAGAGAGGTAAGACCTCCAGTAAATTAAGACGAAATACTTTTTTTGAGGAGGTAGTTTGAGCGCTTGCTTGATAACCAATCATCATTAGGATGATCCATAGGTATGTATAAATCCGTTTCATGCTGTAAGGTATTAACTATGTTCTTGGATTAGTACTTAGAGAGTGATGCTTACTGGAGTAAATAAAAAAAGGCACCCAAATCTGAGTGCCTTTCAAGTATTGTTAGTGGTATGATTATTTATTCAGCCTTGGCTGTTTTTTTCTCTCCTGTTGCCGCAGAGTCACCGCCTTTGCTATCATTACCAGACTTAATATCTACTTTTTCCAATACCAAAGTATTCATTGTGTTGGTTTTCAAACCTGTTACATTTTTTTGTTTTAGGTTCAATACTTCATCGTAGTACAACACAATCACTGGAGAATTATCCATAATGATTTGATCCATCTTGTGATAATCTGAATAACGGGTAAAGGTGTTATCAGTCTCGTGGGCTTCTTCAAAAAGTTTGTCATAAGTTTCGTCTTTGAAGTGTGTCTTGTTAGGACCTGCCGGAGAAAAGTTTTTGCTGTAGAACATCGCCAGGAAGTTTTCAGCGTCAGGGTAATCACCAATCCAAGAACCACGGAAGAAACTAACTTTGGCGTTATCTACCATATCTTTGTGAGTGGCAAACTGATTGGTTACAATTTTTACTTTGATACCCAAATTCTCATCCCACTGTTTTTGTAAGAATTCGCCAATTTCTTTATCAGTAGTATAGGTGTTCAAGGTAATTTCAGGGAATCCTTTTCCTTGAGGATAACCTGCTTCTTTCAACAATTCTTGGGCTCTTTTGATGTTGATTTTATAACCATCAATTTGAGTAGAATCAAAAGAAGAAATAGCATCTGGCACAAAACCGTGGTTACCAGGAGTACCTAAACCGTTTCTGATAAAAGAAATCAAGTTTTTACGGTTGATCGCATAGCTCAAAGCTTGACGAACTTTTTTGTTCAACATTGGATTGGCTTTCTCATCAGTACCTTCTAGTAAGAAACCAACATATTCAGTAATCATGTAAGGCTTTTTCTCTACTACAAACTGACTACTGAATTCATCTTTGATGCTACCGTCTTTGTTTAATATTTTATTACGAGAAGTCTCAGAAATACTGGTAAGGAAGTCTAAGTTTTTCTTTTCAAAGCTTAAGAAAGCTTGGTTTTTATCCTCAATGAAAGAAACTTCTACTGCATCCAGGTAAGGCAATGCTACGTTTTTAACATCACGATTCCAGTACTTAGGATTCTTCACTAAAATCAATCGTTCTTTTTCGTTCCAGGTTTTCAACATAAACGGCCCAGTTCCGATAGGGTGTTTTCTGAAATCTTTGCCGTACTTTTCAACAGCCTCTTTTGGAATTACAAAAGTAAAAGGCATCGCCAAAATTTGAAGGAAAGCAGGGAAACGACGATCTAGTGTGATCTTGAATTTGTAGTCATCTACTCTTGCTACCCAGTCATCAGCCAATTTGCCATCAGGACTACGTTTTACTTTATCAGCAAAAATCCAAGAACCTTTAGAGGCGGTTCGAGGGTCCATCAACCTTTTAAAGGTATATACAAAATCATCAGAGACTAGCTCACGTCCACGGCCATTTTTGAAAGCCTGGTCGTCATGAAAATACACATTTTCCTTAATTTTAAAGGTGTAAGTCAATCCGTCTTCAGATATGTCATAGTTCTCTGCCAATTCAGGGTGAACATGTAAATCTTCACTAAAACTGAACAAGCCATTGTACAATTGTGTAGTAGCCCAAATGTTTGTTCGCTGATCTGCAAAAGCAGGATCAAGTGAAGTAAGTCCTCCTGTTAGGTTCAGACGAAAAATCTTTTTACTGTCAGAAGTTGTCGTTGTTTGTTTGCTACCCGGGCCACAGGATAATAGACAAACAGCAAGTGCAGCCAAAAGGGTGAATCGTCGTATCATATTGTATATGTTTTTAAATGAAACCGCTATATTTGCATCCTAAATTTTCTTGTAAAATACACGATCAAATATTGTTCAAAAATACTTTAATTAAAAATAATTTGTGTTATTTTTTCTGTTTTTACACACTATCGTATCGATGTAAGGTATTGATCATTTTGTAAACATTTATACGGGTTTAGGTCGAAAGGTCACCCACGTAGAGTAGCGAAAATAATCTGTTAATCGTAACAATATATGGTAAATAAATTATGAAATAAAGTAAACATTAGAAAATTTACCAGGTAAAAAAATAAAGTTTTTAGGTAGATCAACAGGTTTATTTTTTAGTTTGATAAAAAAAATTAAGATGTACGAATATCATTTTTTAAGGAAAGTTTCTTCAATATACTTAAGGTTTTGTATTACGCTTGTACTGGTTGTGTTGGGGTATTCTCTGAGCGTGGCGCAAGATTCTACAGCTACCAAACCCACCGACAATCCGCCAGTAAAACCAAAAGTGAAAATTCAGGATACGGTGCCAGTATCTACCATTCTAAAAAAGAAAAAACGGGTGCATTCTCCACGAAAAGCTTTGCTGTATTCAGCGGCGTTTCCTGGGTTTGGTCAAATATACAATCGTAAGTATTGGAAACTGATCGTAGTGTATGGAGTAGGGACATTTATTGGTCTGAATATAAAAACCCGACATGATCAGTTTTTATTGTTTCGCGATGAATTTGTGAGAAAATCAAATGATCCGGATTATGTAGCGATTAGAGGCTTAGACGCAGAAGGATTACAATCTGTAAAAAACCAAGCCAAGCGTGACCGGGACTTTATGATCATTCTGGCAGTACTTACCTACGGTTTACAAATGGTAGATGCCAATGTAGATGCCCACCTTATGGATTTTGATCTGGACGATAACCTTAGCTTTAGATTGAAACCCACCATTGAAAATTCCCCATATGCCAATTTTGCGGCTTTGAGTCTGTGTTTCCGCTTTAAGTAGTGTTACTTTTTATAATGTATTTGATAATTGACTTCTTCTACGGGCAAGTTAATGTCTTGTAAGATACGCAACACGGTTTCTCTACGATTGGGAAAATATTCCTGAAGTAAGGGAATGAGTTGTTGGTTGAATATCTCAGGTAAATCTTGAGTGGTTTTATTCATAAAAAACGCTTGACCAATCAAATAATCAGGAGATTGTTTCTCCTGTAAGATTTTTTCATTCAAGGCTACAAATATAGCTTTTACCTCGGCATTATCTATCAAATTGGCGTTGGGGTAGCGAGCCTCAAACACAAACCTTCTGCGCAAAGCGGTATCTATGAGCGCAATGGAACGGTCAGCGGTATTCATTGTACCTAAAATGTACAGGTTGGCAGGTACAGTAAAATTTTCCCCAGAAGGCAAAGTGGCTGCCAGGCTATTTTCATTGCCATAACGTTTGTCGGGTTCTATCAACGTGATGAGCTCTCCAAATACTCTCGAGATATTGGCGCGATTGATTTCGTCGATAATAATGACATAATTTTGCAGTTGTTGCAGGCTACGCTCAGGTTTATGATTTTCTTCATAGGTTTTTACGGAGTGTACTACTGCTTCATAATATTTTTGGTTGATGGCATCTTTGATATGGGTATCATCTTCGTACAACATCTTGAGGTTCTCGATACTCATCTCCTTGCTCTCATCTTTGATAATATTACGTTTGGTACGCCTCTTATAAAACAAGGTAGTTTCTGTCATATCAAAAATGATGATAGACTGGTAAATGCGGTGGGAGCTATCTAGTCTTACTTCTATTTCTTCTGTTTCAGGATCTATATTCTTAATCAACAATTCATTCAACAAATCCTCAAATTTCTTTTTGAAATGTTGTTGTTGGCTGTACGTGTCCAGGTTTTTTCGGGCACGATCAGCCATTCGCTTAAAAATCCCGTCACGTCGCTCAAAGTGCAAAGTCCCTACATTGGTGTTTGGTCTTAATCCCTGAATGAAATCTTCGTAACCATAATTTTGGTGAAAAGTAATAAACGAAACTTGTTGCTTTTCTTTGTAGGCGTTGAATCGATTGAGCAAATCCTGGCGAGATTCCTGAGCCAGTTCTTCCAAGGTCTTATTCTCGATGATGGCCAAAGCATAATTCACTGTTTGGTAGGTTTTACCAGTACCAGGAGGGCCGTACAAAATCAGGTTTTTGGGATAGGAGATTTTGGTGGTATTTCCTGTATGATAAGTAGCAGGAGCATCTGCTAAAGAGGTACTTTCAGAAGGAGTAGGGTATTTGCTTTTGGTCATCTTCTTAACTTAAATGTTAAGATAAAATTAATGAAAATGAACCAAACAACACAACCTATTGGCAGTCAAATGTTTATTTTATTTTTTATTATTATTTCGCCTTTGGCTTATTGTTCAATTGTTTCATTGTTCCGCGATGTATCGCAATGGTTAGTGATCGATGGTTAATTATAAATTGATGAATCATTCCTTTAGTGATTAACGGTCAGTGGTGAATGGTTAATTATGAATTGATGAATTATTCTTTTAGTGATCAATGGTTAATTATGAATTGATGAATTATTTCTGCTTCGCAGCGAAACATGAGCGTAGCCGAAGGAACTAACAATGCAACCATAAGCCGAAGGCGAAACAATAGAACAATTAGCGTAGCGGAACAATAAAGCAATTTATTCCTGTAAAAAGTCATAGGCATCCACCGTTTCAAAACCTGGATAATTCCCTTGGTTGAGATTGCTGAGGTGCATTTCCAGATTTTTCCAATTATTGACTCTGGCCAAATGATGGGTACCTTTGTAAATAATAGAGGGGATGCTACCTACTACTTTTAGTTTATCTTGAAAATACTGTAACCCTGAATGAGTAATGGTGATGCTTACCAACATCGTGTTGCGACTTTTCTCCAGCGAAGCCTCGGTAGCCTCAGAAGTGATGGATTGTTCAAATGGATTGCCCATATGAATGGCCTTGATTTTACGCCCATAAATAGGGAAGTGATCTTGTGGCAATTCCTGGTTATCTTGATAAACTCCCGATGGATATACGATGTATTCGGCATCATCAAAGGTTTCGTAGCTTTGTGCAACCAACAAGCTACCTATTTTCTTGTTTTCATACTCAAAAACCAACACATCTCCTTTGTTAAAGAAAAACTGTAATTGATTTTTCTCTTCGGGAACTTCATCTGGGATAAGTTGCCGAGGTACAGGATTATCAGCAATGTCTTGATCCCAGAGTGTTTTTTGTTGCTGAGAAAATTCTTCAGGAGACAATACTTCTTTGTAATCCAAGTATTTCTGCAATGTGTTGTCTATAGCCAGAATCGCTTCTGGGCCTAACCCAAACAGTAGGTTAATGTCAATATTGAGGGTGGCATTATAGCCCAATCCAAATTTGGTACTATGGAGTAGTTCTAAATCTTCGGCTTGTTTAAAGGTATACAACATAAACAACAAGCGAAGTAAATTGTCAGAACTGTTTTTAATAAATTTACAGTTGAGGGTTTCCTGCTCAAGGAGCATTAATATCAGTTGGCGATCTTCTATGGAAAAGTTTTGATATAAGAGACGGGTCACTTCCTGACGAAAATTAGCGTGTTTATCCCGATTTCCATCCCAAAAAGATTGATCGTTTTGCATCAATTGAAAACTCACTTTTTGGTTGATATCGGTATTGAAAGGATCGGCTTTTAGTTGAGCCAAATAGTCAGCTAATATTATCATTCGGTTAGTGTGCTTTTATTCCCTCAAATAAGTAAAATTATAAATTTTGTCTGAAAGGTATAAAAAAACCTGAAAACAGATAACTGCCTTCAGGTTTTTTCAAAAGGTTTTTATTTATTCTTTTGAATCTGGATCGTTTGACTAGCCCCAGCTGCATCGGTGTAAGTAACTTCCAACACAGAAGTGATTTCTTGCAAAATGATCGAGTTATTATTAGCCAGACTGATGAAATAGGCCCCAAGCGCCTGTACATAATATAACTGACCAAAACCCAAGGCAATGTTGTTTAAGGCTCGTTTCATATCTTGCTCATAATTAGACGATTTGGCCTCTATATTTTCCAGCAAGTTTTTAAACCCCGTCATACAAGCCAACATATCGCGGCCAGTGTCTGGATTCATCTTTACAATGCCTCCAAACCAAGCACTGGCGTTTCCGGGCAAACGCCCTTCTTTATTACCCAGCTCCACATCTTTTTTACCCACAATGCTTTTGGCAATGCTGGCGTAATCGTCATAGCCCATATTTTGTACCCGCTTGCCAAATCCTTCATTGATAAAGTAGGTTTGCCATACTTGCCCATACAAATCGGCTTTCTTATCTAAAGTATTTCGATAGGAGTAAGAAGGTAGATAAGGCATATTGCTACCAAAAGCCTGGCTCAAAGCCACCAAATTGGCGTTGGGATTGTTGCGTAGCAAATACAACCAGCTTCCCTTGATAAAGTTAAATCCTTCAGGAGTAATGTTTAGCTTAAACGAAAAGTTGACATTGCTTGCATTCCCGTTTTTGGTCAATTCATTGAGCAGCAAATTGGCTTGGTTATCCAAGTCGTTGTCATTGATAATATCCCAGGCGCTTGCTTTGTCAAGCAAATCCAGAATGGTTTCCTTGTCGTTCGATTTTATTTTTTTTTCCAAACGATCAAAATCCAAGGTAATGTTATAAGCAAATTGATCCATTGTAGGCTTTAGCTCAAATTTACTCATGTGGACACCTACCACCCCCAGCCATTGGGTATTGTCTCCACCAAGGCTTCCAACTTCTTGATAACCACGAGCTACCCGATAGGTAACTTTAAATTCCTTTTCGGCAATATTCTGGTTATTGTACTGAATGCTAATCTCACTATTGAAAGTTTTGCTGTCTGAGCCACCAATTTTGTAGTTGCCCAAACCAAAAGCAAACCCCCAGGCTTTACGACGATTGGTAGATTGGGTACGTAAATACTTGCGAAGCGTAACCCCATTGTCGCTGGCGGCTTCACTAATGAGTTTTTCGGTACTCATCAAGACCAGACTTTTATGCGTTTGTTCCAGGGCACTTTCGGTAAGAGAGGCATCTATCAATACATCGTCTTGCGAAATACTGGAATACTCAAAGCTAAATCCAGCCGTGAATTTTTTCTTGGCCACTTCTATGACCTCTTGTTGAATGTTATTTGTGATATCAGTAATCTTACCCAGCAGTTCCTTTGCTTTATTCAAGGCATCTTGAGCAAAATCAGGAATCTTTAATCGAGTAGCGAGTGCCTCAATCAACAGCTTTTCTACCTCACTCAAATCAGCGAAGGGTACACTGCCTTTGGCAACCGTAGTAAGGATGGTGGTAACTTCTTCTCTTTTCTCCTTGGTAAGATTGGTTGCCGTATTTAATAAATCGTCGATTTTTGAATTGATCAGATCGCTTACCTTTTCTGGATTGCTAAAAGCAGCATTGATCTGAAGGCCAGCCGATATTTTATTATTACTAATCTTAGATTTCTTGACCTTTACATTGTAACTCCCATCCTGGTTTTTAGTAAAGATGAGCTCAAAGTTGTCGGTAGCACTAAAGTTGACCCCTAAAGAACCAGTCGCGCTGATGTTCATACTGAAGGTTTGGTTTTGCCCAATGTACTTGCTCAAGGCCGAAACACCAGCCGAGAGTAAATCTACTGGATCAAAATCGAGGCTTAAACCAAAACTTGCATAAGCGTTAAAGGCCAAAGCTTCCCCAGGCTGTAGATTTTTGACCCTGTCTAATGAAAAAATGAAGGGAAAACTTTTGAAATCAGAAAGAATAGCGGCTCGAACTGTGGTATTAGCAGGATGCTTCAAATAAGCAAAATGAAAGATTTTGGTGCCTGCATTGACACCCAGGCTTAATCCTCCGGTGTTTAGCTTGGCACTGGCATTTACCTCTAAACTTGTCTTGTATTTCAATACTGGGGATGTTGCATCGAAAGGAACAATGGCTTGCTCAGTAGTACCTATAAACCCATCTTGATCTTTATCTTCGCTTAGATTATTAAATAGTTGGATTTGGTGTTGAGCATTGAGACTTGCCACCAGTGTGAGTGAGGGGATTTCGGTTGTTTTTACACTAAATGGCTGCAAGGTATAACTGATAGGCTCTTGCACAGCTTCTGGATCACTAAGTGTTTTTTTTGATAAGACTTCACCGAGCTTCAAATCTTCAAATAGTTTCGAATCATCTAGCCCTAGCGTGTTGAGAATGTCCATGATGAAAAGTTTTTGATGTATAAAATTGAGATAGTTATTTGCTCACTATGTTTTAAAGTAGTATGAAAAGAGGTGCCATATTAGAAGGGCCAAACGCACAATAAATGGTTGTATAAGCCCTGTGCAAAATACAGACTGGTATTTGAATATCCTACTTTCATGATGATTAAAAAATATTTTTGGAAGCAGGTTTTGGAACGTTCTGAGGTATTTACTTTGTTTAAGATCAATATTGAATGAAAAAGCCTGTTTAATGGTGGTATAATTCAATAAGGTGTGAGTTTTTGCAATATAGTGTGACTATTCGATGATATAATATGATAAAATAAGAATAGATTTTGCTTAAATTTACTTCAGTTAAAGTGAATCTTTTATTAATGCAATTTTAATCTTGACCCAATATTTTGGCAAGTAATTCAGATCGTTTCACCACAAGGAATCGTTCGCCAAAATGAGGTATGTGTGAGGATGGGTTGGGATGGTTGTACACTACCTCGCATAGCTATACTACAAAATTTAGGATTATGCATGTTGCCGCAAAGCTGATATTGATACTGTTATTGTACACTTTGCCATTGTCTTTAGTTGCTCAAAATTATCGTTTGATTAATTACGAAACTTCCGATGGGTTGTCTACCAATCTTACTAAAGCGGTTGTTAAAGACAAGCAAGGGTATATTTGGATAGCCACCGATGATGGCGTAGTGAGGTTTGACGGCAAGCGTTTCCGAAAAATTAAAGAAGGACTAGCCAGTGAGTATAACAAAACGATTTACTTAACCAAAAAAGGGCCTAAAAAGGGGCAGATAGTAGTTTGTAACGACCTTGGGGTTTTGACGGTAGAACACCTTTCAGGGGATTCTATTCGCATGAAAACCATCATTGTTGGAAATACCGAAGCCAACGACCCCAACAAAGTGCATTACCCCAAGGGCTTGTATGAGGACCAACAGGGAGACTGGTGGATCAGTGAACCTACTTCTATTTTGCGTCGCTCCTCTAGTGGCAAAATGCATCGTTATACATTTCCCAAAAAATTTCACACCAATAGTTTCGTTCGATCTTTTAGTTTTACCGAGGTGGGCCAAACCCTTTGGGCAATTTCCTATACAGGCTACTTATTAAGGCTTGATATCCAACATAATGCTTTTGTAGAGGTGCAGTTGCCTCAAAAGATTGATTTGAATGGTGCCAGTGCTTTGTTGGCAATCAACCAAAAAACGTTTTGGGTAGGGTACAGCCAAGGAGTTGTTGAGATAAATCTTGAGGGACAGGCAGTGAAATCAGCAGAACAATTGTTTAAAGTAGGCAATGTCTCGTCACTTGTAAAAGTAGAAAATCGCGCGTATGTAGGCACTTGGGGTAAGCGCTTGTACCAGACCAACCTTGGGGCACAACCAAAGATGATCCGAGCGATTGAGGGGTTTGCCTCTAATGTGGTGAATGACATTTATCCCGATGATGAAAATAACCTGTGGGTAAGTACCGATGAAGGCTTAGTGTTGATGGTAGAAAATGAGTTTCAGTTTGTGAAACTGGCCGATTATGAGGCCTATACCGAAGGAATTAATAAAACTAAGGACGGGAAGGTGCTCTTGTGCGATGGCGCTAAAATATATGTGTTAGAAAAAAATAAAGATAGTTTTAGTCAGAAAATCGTCTTTGAAAATGCCCTGGGACTTACCTCAGTAGGGTATGCTGGGCACCGCTACTTTACCGGAAACCGGGAAGGAATGCTGACCTATATTGAGGAAGGACAAACTTTGACTTCTTCAGCGAAAGTGGGCAAGGTAGACTTGAGTGGGTATGGCAAAACCATCATTGCCATGACCACCGATGCACAAGACAACTTATGGCTGTGCCAGTATGATCAAAAAGCAGGGGTAGTCAAGCTAGACACCCTGCTACAACCTACCTATTATAATCAATCTAGTGGCATTAGTAGTTTGGTAACTGTTGTAAAAGAAAACAGCCAAGAGGCCTTATTTTGTGGAGCGCGTGGCAAAAACACCTATTTGTATCAATACGATCGTGTCCAAGATCGCTTTATCAACATTAGTTTACCCTTAAACATTGCGTCCAAATATCAATTTGTGGTTAACGATATGACCTTTGATGCTCAAGGACAACTTTGGTTGGCCACTACGCACGGCTTGTTTTGTAAAAATGGAAACCAAATAAAAAGAATAAACCTGGGAGATAAGTTCACCAAAGAAAATATTAAATCGGTATTGATTGATCAAAACGGAGGTGTTTGGCTGGGAACTCATATAGGTGTGCTAAAACTGGTTCACGATCAAGTAACATTATTCAACAAAACCAATGGACTGTCTACTGAAACCATTGCCTATCGTGGATTCCAGCAGTTGGCCAATGATCTATTATTTGTAGGTACTGCCAATGGACTCAATGTCATTTCTATTAATCAACAAAGTACCCAAAGCACCAATACTCCAGTGTTGCTGAATCTTGGAACGACAGCAGGAAAACTGAACTGGAAAAATACCGATCTTGAGTTGCCATACAATACCTCATTGAGAGGCTACTTTGTGGCCTTTACTTACCCCAACGATGCCGTAGTATACCAATATCGCCTGAAAGGCTTGACTGATCAATGGTCAGAAACGACTACCCAAAATCAATTTATGATTTCTCGTATTCCGCACGGGAAATATTCGTTTGAGGTAAGGGCCAAACAACAAGGCAATTACACCTGGAGCAAGCCCCTAGCGCTTACTTTCCGAGTGAAAAAAGCGTGGTATTTTACATTACTGGCCTTGGTGAGTTATGGATTTGTATTCATTTTATTGATTTGGTTGTTGGTATATGTAAATACTTTGAGACTCAAGAAGCAAAAAACAAAACTGGCTACTTTGGTACAAGAGCGTACTATAGAATTAGAGCAAAAAAATAATCATTTACAAGCTGCTTATAATTTAGTAAATGCTCAAAAACAGGAGATTACGACACGTAACGAAGAGTTGTACCAACAGCAAGAGGAGCTGGCTTCGCAGCGAGATTTTATTGTGGAAAAAAACAAAATGCTAGAGCGACAAAGTCGCCAGATAAAACTCAGCATCAGTGCTGCCCTTACCATTCAGCAAGCCATTTTACCCTACCAAAAGAAAATGGAAACCTTGTTGCGCCAGTATTTTGTATTGTATCGCCCCAAGGATGTGGTATCTGGGGATTTTTATTGGCTCAACGAAATAGAAGGGAAAATGATTTTTGTGGTGGCTGACTGTACCGGGCACGGAGTTCCAGGAGCTTTTATGACTTTGATTGGAAACACTTTGCTGGATAAAATAGTGAGAGTTTGGAAAATTACCGACCCAGCCGAAATCCTGGAACGACTCCATAAAGAAGTAAGAACTGTACTAAAACAACGCTATACCGGAAACAGCAACGGAATGGATGCTTTGGTGATGAATATTACCAATGGGGCTTTACCAGGTGAAAGAAAAATTATTTATGCGAGTGCCAAAATGCCGTTTTTTTATATCAAAAAAGGGAGTAAAGTAGTAGAGCGAATGCGAGGAGATAGGAGGCACATTGGGGGAGTACAGAAAAATAAGGAGCCATTTAGCAATCAAGAAGCATCGTTTTTTCCAGGCGATATGCTTTATTTAGGCAGCGATGGCTATGTGGACCAATGCAACGAAAACCGGAAGAGTTTTGGGACGAAACGCCTGAACGACTTACTGACCCGCATTGTGGATTATCCTTTGCCCAGACAAAAGGAATATATGGAAACTGCGCTGGATGAATTTAAGCAAGGAACTCCCCAACGCGACGATATTTTGATGATAGGGGTGAGGGTATAAGTTATTGTTCAAACCCTTTCCAGACTATTTCAACCCCTAAAGTTTGAGCGATGACTCGAGCTATTCGCATACTGCGATCATATACAGCATCACGTACAAATTTAGTATCAATATTATTAGGATGCCCAGAACTTACCTCTAATAGGTGGAATTCTTGCAATGGTTTGTTTTGAATCATTTTTTCTTCTTTTAATTTCACCAAAATTATCCCTGATAAAATGGTCATTTTCCCTCGATGTATTTTCCCTTGAATAGTGATGGATTGAATGTTACCTTGGTTAAAAGTAAAACCCTTGTTTTTTCTTCGTTGAAAATATAGTTGATGAGCATCAATACGAACCTGAAAATCGGAAAGCAGGTTACTGAGTGACCATATTAAGAGCCCGATCCAGACCAGCAAAAAGAGAGACATCATGCCATAGGTATTCATCAGGTCTTTGGTGCTGTTTGTATCCTGAGAAATATTCAATGTTAGTAAGAGTAAAAAGCCACCTGCGCCAAAAAAAACACTTATAAAAAATAGCCAGCTTCTAAACTTAAACCCTGGCCGTCGGGTGATTAATATGCCTTTTGGAGTTGCTTGTAGGGCATAATTGGCTATAATTTCTAAGGTAGGGCCAATACGTGATTGGTTGTCAAGCGCTTTCTGCTTAAGCTGAGAAAACTGAGTATGTTGGTCTAAAGCATTTTTGCCTTGACGGGCAAACTCGAATACTTCGATATTTTGGTTTTTAGAAGGGCTTATATCATAATAAGTCAATCCCCAATGCAGCGCATATGTTCGGAACCAATCAAAGAAAACATCCATAGTTTGAGGAACGTTGACCAAAAAGGCATTTATAAAAGCTTCCTTTCTACCATTACGCCAAAACTGAACGTGTGCCACTTGGCGATCTACCATCTCAATACGAACTTTAAGGTGCTTGAGGCGCTGGCTTTTGGTATTTGCCTGGAAATAAATGCCATTGATTGTAAAAATGCCTTCGGGAGTAAAAGAGATTTTATTGCGATGTCTCCAAAAAGGTTGATGTGCTGTTGCAATTAATCCCACACAAAAGGCAATACCAAAAACCAGTACAATGATCACTACCAATATAATGAAAAGCGGGTGATTGACTTTGAAATGAAATGAGAGAAAAAGGATAAGAAGTATGATTAGTATATTTACTACGCTGTTAGCAATCAGCGAAATGAATGCAGTACTGCGACCTTCAAAAACCAAGTGATCTTGGGAGTTTTGAGGTTTAAGAGTGAGTCGATTATTGGCAAATAACCACTCGGTGTATTTTTTAAATATTTTTTTCAAAATGTAAGACTCTTAGTTCAAAAACTTATTTCTCAAATCCCTTCCAAACTACCTCTACTTCCAATGGTTGAGCAATTAAACGAGCTACTCGCATACTACGCTCGTATACGGCATCACGCACCAGTTGAGTATCTAATTTTTCCGGACGCCCAGAGTCTACAATCAACAACTGCAATGCTTGAGTCGGCTTATTTTTGAAGGTTACGGCTTCTTTTAGCTGCACTAAAATGACTCCGTTGAGCGTTGTATAACGACTTTGGTGTATTTTTCCTTGAATGATAATACACTCAATATTGTCTTTATTCAAAGTAAGCCCGTTATTTTTTCTGCTTTGAAAATACAATTGCTGACTATTGGTCCGTATCAAGAAGTCGGACCGGATATCATTGAATGATACAAGGCTAAAAATGCCCCATAAAAAAGCAATACAAGCAATAAACACATACATACCAGCTTGGTTATCACCTTTGTCCGAAGCGGCGAGAGATATCAATAAAACTAAGAGCCCCAGACCCCCAAAAAAAGAACTGAGAAAAAATATCCAACTCCTTCGTTTAAACCCTGGTCTTCGTTGAACAAATACTTCGTCTTTTTCTTTGCGAAAAGCATATTTGGCAATGATCTCTGGAGCATTACTTACTTTGAGTTGGTTCTCTAGTGCCTGTTGTCGGAGTTGCGCAAATCTTGTGGTGGGATTTAACTGGTTTTTACCTTGTTGGGTAAATTCAAATACTTCAATATTTTCATCTTTAGAAGGGCTTATATCATAAGCCTGCAATCCCCACTGTAGGGCATAAGTTCGGAACCAGTCAAAAATTTGAGCATTGTCTGGGGGTAATCCTTGAAAGGAAGCATTGATAAAGTATCTCTTTTTGCCATTGAGCCAAAACTGAACATGGGTAGCTTGGGGATTTACCATTTCGAAACGGACTTTGAATTGTTTGATGTGCCGCGCTTTGGTATTTATGGGGAAGCCAATCCCGTTTTTAGTAAAAATACCTTCTGATGAGATCGTGAGCTGCTTGCGATGTTGCCAAAAAGGTTGATAAGCCATGGCAATCATCCCGATGCTAAAAGCAATAAAACCCGCCAGCATGAGAAGCACCAAAAGAAGCACGAGTAGTGGATAGTCCACTTTGAGTATGATTAAGATAGCAGGGAAAGTCATCACCGCCAACGACCCAAAACTATTGAATAGCAGCGTGCTAAGCGCTTTGGTATGTCCTTCAAAAACCAGTTTATTTTGCGAAGTTTTTGCATCAAAAGTAAGTACATTACCCGCAAACAACCACTCAAAGTATTGCTTGAAGCGTTTTTTCAAAGTATAGGAGTTTAATTAGTAGGTATCATTATATTCATACCATCTCCAGGGGATTTGAGTTGCATTTTGTAAGCGTTTTGCTACCTCCTCTCCGTTTTCTTGAGCACTTTTTTTCATCAACGGGAGCAGTTTTTTCATATTGGTGGTAAGCGAAGTGCGAAGATCAAGGCTTGGATAAATAACAAAGACTTCGATAGGTTTATGTTTAGGAGGTTCGTCTTTTAGTCGGAGGTATAATTGACTCATTACGCCTGTACCTCCGCGATATTGCCGAAAAACTTTGCCTACCAACTGCCACTGAATAATTTCATTGAAATGGTGTTGAACAGGTTTTTTATGGTTTTTATACACCGTAGCAGTGTTGTCAGTCAAGTTGAGCACAAGCTTCTGCCTGGAAAATAATGCCCCTTTGAGCATATAAAAAGCCGCAACAACGAATGCCAGAAAAAGCAAGACAATCCAAAAATAAGAAGGTTTATTTTCTTGAATAGCCATTACCGCCACCAAGCCAGTGAAGAACGCCAGGGTAGAGAACATAATGAGGGTACCTGCTATTTGTATCCAACGAAACCTGCGTATTTTATGAATAGTCAATAGATTACCCTCTATACTTACACGTAAATCCTCAGAGCCAACAAAAGGCTGGGCAAATTGCGATAGATTATTCATGAGGCGTACTTTTTTTACTAAACAATCTCTTGATGCCTTTTCCCAATTTTTTCATCTTATTCCAAAAGAAATCGAATTGCCCAAAAATAAAAGCATACACTAGCAAGAGTACCTGATAAGCCGGGAAAATAAATATGAGATACAAAGTAGTTTTTAGCCAGCCCGGAGTGGTATCTGTAAACCCAATAAGCTGAAAAAAATACCCCTTGATATACACCACAGTAGATCCTGTGAGGCCAAATACTATAAAAATAAGCAGAATTTGAAAGTCACTATCGACTCCCCATCTTTCTTTCAATTTGGCGTACCAATGTTTTTTAGCCGCAGTTGTGGTTTCGCTAGGAGATTTTGTCGGTTGATTTTGCTCCATTGTGGTAGATTATACTTGTATGATTTATCAAAACTAACTTAACAATTATTATGATGATGAAAAAACAATGGGTAAAATCATTTGTAAGTACAGTGTGCTTTGTACTATTGGTGTCTACACTATGTTTTGCTCAAAAACCACAAAAACAACCTGATGGGTCTTACCAATTTGTAGATAAATCAGGAAAAGTGTTGAAAAAATTAGGACGATGGAAAAGAGCATCGGGCTTTTGGTACTATGCAGACAATTATGCCATTGCCAAGGGCTTTGATGGAGCTAAATATTATTTAACCAAATCTGGAAAGACCTATAAATTTGCTCTAGGATTGCAGAGACTTACCCCAGACAAGGAGGTGTTAAGTTTTTCTCCGATTTTTATCACCAAAGCAGCATACAAGAAGATATTTTCGCATCCCCAATTAAAAATAATCATTATTAAGCGGGGAAGTTGCCAGCTCGATCGCCATGATGTTCAAACATTATTGAACCGAATTCACACTTTTAAAAACTTAGAAGTACTTGATCTAGATATGGGAAATCTCAAAGAAATCCCCCCAAAAATAGGTCAACTGACTCAATTGAAGTACCTAAAGCTGCAAAACCAACTTTTGGAACGTATTCCTACTGAAATCAGTCATTTGAAAAAACTTCAAGCCCTATATCTGTCAGATAATCAGATTAAATACCTGCCTAATGCTGTTGGCCAACTTACCCAATTGAAGAGATTAGATGTATCAAAAAATTCACTGGTTAGAATTTCTTCCAGCGTTGGTAACCTCAAACTGCTCGAGATATTAGACCTAAATTGTAACCGTACAGCTTTTGCAAGCTATGTGGATGAACGCTCACAGGTACGACACCTAAGGTTAAAAAATCACAATTCCAGTTTGAAAGTACTACCCAAAGAAGTGCTTCGACTGTCAAGTTTAAAAGAACTCAACTTATCTGAAAATAAAGGGCTGAAACTGACCAATGTATGGGGCCAAATCCAGTCTAAGTTGCCTAATTGTAAGATTCAACTTCCGCATTCAAAGAATCGGTTCTAGAGAATAGAAATTATACCCTTACTTATGGTTATTCATAAAGTTTAGATTATATATTTGCTCATAGGCGAAACGACTTCAAATATTAAAAAACATTCGCACTATGAGCTTTAAAGATAATTTTTCCAAACAAGCCAGTTTGTATGCCCGTTATCGTCCGGTATACCCCCAGGCGCTTTATGATTTTTTGCTTCAGCAAGTGTCTAATAAGACCACTGTTTGGGATTGTGCTACAGGTAATGGCCAGGTAGCCAAAATTTTAGCCCAATATTTTGAGCAAGTCATTGCGACCGATGCCAGCAAGGCCCAAATAGACCACGCGGTGCAGCTCCCTAACATAGAATACCACGTGGCCACTGCCGAAGATTCTGGCCTGGCCAACAATTCGGTAGATTTTATTACCGTGGGGCAGGCGGCGCATTGGTTTCGTTTGTCTCGGTTTTACGAAGAAGTACAACGCGTAGCAAAACCGGGGGCGATGTTAGCGATTTGGGGGTATGGTTTAGGGTATTTTGAAACCAAAGTAGGCAATGCAGCCAGGCTCAATCAAATGATCCAGCATTTTTATACTCAAGTAGTGGGACCTTTTTGGGATGAAGAGCGCAAACACCTGGATAAAGCTTATGAAACCATCACCTTTCCTTATGAACAAATACCTGCTCCCGATTTCAAAATGCATTTGGAGTGGTCACTACAAGATTTGGTAGGCTATCTTAAGACTTGGTCGAGTGTGCAAAAATACCTCGTACAGCATAATCGGAATCCAGTAGATTTACTTGTGCCCGAACTTTCGGATGCCTGGGGCGAAACCTCAAAAATGCGTACCATTACCTGGGATGTATATTTAAAATTTGCGAAAGTAAAGGGGTGATTTTTGATGATTAATTATAAATGGTTAGTGGTGAATGGTCAATGAATTATAATTATAAATTAGTTCATTCGGCTACGCTCAGGACGGCGTTTTGCAAATATGATAGTCAATTATGAGTTATGAATTGATGAATTATTCCACAATGCGTTGCAAAACTATGGACCGTGGACTGTCGTCTATGGACTAAACAAGCTACAAACAAAAACTATGGACTATTGACTGTCGACTAAAAACTTTTCACTTAAAACAGTGTCTTATTTATTCATTTTTATTGGCGGAGGGCTGGGAGCCTTATGTCGTTTTGGAATTTCTAATTTTGTCAATAAGCTATCTACTTCAGATTTCCCTCATGGCACCCTTACAGCCAATGTATTAGGGTCTTTTTTAATTGGGCTTACCATCGCTTGGTTTGAGTCTCGTACCCAGGTCTTTGAGCATTGGCGTCCTTTATTAGTGACTGGTTTTTTGGGAGGTTTTACCACCTTTTCTTCTTTTAGTCACGAAACCATGCAGCTTTTTAAAAAACAAGGAATGCTGGATGGTTTGGCCAATGTAGGAGGAAACGTATTGCTGTGTTTATTGTTGGTTTATATTGGTTATGGGGTGATCAAAGGGTTTTAACACTGTTGAAATTAAATAGTGATGAACCTCTACAAAATCCTGGTTCCAAAATACCCCTTCTTGTAGAGCCTTAACGTAGCGAGACTTTACAAGAAGGGGGTAAAATCTTAGGTTATTCAATTTATTAACCTTCAGTCGTCTTTTCTTCCTTTACTAGCTGAATAGACTCCGAATTGATGCAAAACCTTAAACCACTAGGTGCTGGTCCATCAGGAAAAATGTGCCCCAAGTGGCCATCACATACATTGCACATGACCTCTACTCTTACCATCCCATAAGATGTATCCTTTTCGTATTTGATTACATTGTCTTTAATAGGTTCGGTAAAACTTGGCCAGCCCGATTTTGAATCAAACTTTAGGTTCGAGTCAAACAGCAATGTATTGCAGCAAACACACGAATACTTCCCTTGATCATATGTATTGCATAACGCGCCTGAAAATGCTGGCTCAGTACCTTTTTTACGGGTAATACGATATTGCTCAGGGGTGAGCTGGGCACGCCATTCTTCATCCGTTTTTTCTACTCTTCTATCAGGCGTAGGATTTCCTTTGTTGGTGTATCTTATAACATCATTCCAATTCATATTACTTTCTTTTAGTTGATTTTAATCGCAATCTATAATAAAAACAAAAACAATTACTCAAAGTTCTAATATTTGTGTAATTAACTGATATTCAATGGCGTATGTATTTTTGTTTTGATTTGTTAAAAATATTTTAGGGGTAATCACAACAAATATGTTATGTACTGGTTAAAATATTTTAATAATACTTTTAAAAAATTTTTAGGCTTGTCTAAAAATATATTTATATTTGCATCAAAACAATAACATAACCTGCAAATGAAACAGTTTATACAGTTATATATTACCCTTGTAATTGTAGCTTTTACTCAAGTTGCTTTTGGCCAAACTGGGAAAATCATTGGGAAAGTAACTTTAAAAAATGGAGAACCCATTCCCTTTGCCAACATTGCAGTAGCCAATACCCAGCTAGGTACCGCAAGCGATGAAAACGGAAATTTTGTAATTGAGAATGTACCTTTAGGTAAACATAAATTGTTATTTAGCGCTATTGGTTACAATAGTTTTTCTCGTAAAGTGACAGTGAGCGGAGCTGTAACTAAAATTACCCTGAAAACTGAGGAAAATGCGGAACAGCTAGATGAAATCGTGGTAACTGGAACAATGAAGGCCATTTCTCGAAAAAAATCTCCTGTACCTGTGGAAGTTTTTTCCCCTGCCTATTTCAAGAAAAACCCTACCCCGGCACTATTTGAAGCCTTACAAATTGTGAATGGTGTTCGGCCACAACTAAATTGTGCGGTGTGTAATACTGGAGATATTCACATCAATGGCATGGAAGGACCTTATACCATGGTCATGATTGACGGAATGCCTATTGTGAGTGGACTTTCTACCGTATATGGGCTTAATGGTATCCCCAACAGCATGATAGAACGTGTAGAGGTAGTAAAAGGCCCCGCTTCTACCTTATATGGCTCCGAAGCCGTAGGCGGATTGATCAACGTAATTACCAAAACTCCTGAAAATGCGGCCCTGTTTGCCTTAGATGTAATGGGAACTACCTGGCAAGAATACAACATCGATTTAGGAGTGAAATTTGGTAGCCGACGAGCTTCTTCTTTATTGGGAGTCAACTACTTTAACTATACCAATCCCATAGATAATAACGGTGACGGTTTTACAGACATTACGCTCCAAAACCGACTGTCGGTTTTCAATAAATGGAGTTTTAAACGAATCAATAATCGAGTAGCCAGCTTGGCTGGACGCTTTATTTACGAAGATCGCTGGGGTGGACAAATGAACTGGACCCCAGAGTTTAGAGGGACTGATCAAATATATGGAGAGTCTATCTATACAACTCGCTATGAGCTAATTGGGGCTTATCAGTTACCAATTGATAGCGAAAAAATAATGACTAATTTCTCTTATAGCTACCATGATCAAAACTCAGTGTATGGAGATACTTGGTATATCGGCAAACAACAAATTGCTTTTGGTCAGTTAATATGGGATAAAAAAATTGGCAAAAGTCACGATGCACTTTTGGGGCTTGCTATGCGCTACACCTGGTATGATGATAATACGCCTGCTACCCGCATCGGAGACGAGAGCTCAGGAAACAATCGCCCAAGCGAGGTGTATTTGCCTGGTATATTTATTCAAGACGAGATATCTATTGGTAAAGCCCACAAAATCCTTCTCGGAATGCGTTACGATTATAATTCGGATCATGGAAGTATTTTTACACCACGTTTCAATTATAAGTTTGCGCCTAATAAAGACAATATTTTTCGCCTAAGCATTGGCAATGGGTTTCGGGTAGTAAATTTATTTACCGAAGACCATGCTGCTACCACTGGTGCTCGTGAGGTGATCATAAGAGAGGAGTTGGCCCCAGAACGCTCTATTAATGCCAACCTAAACTATCAAAAATACATTGCTACCGGGGCAGGGGTGTTTACAATTGACGCGACGGTGTTTCATACCCGTTTTTCAAACAAGATCATTGCCGATTATGAAACCAATGATAACCAAATCATTTATGACAACTTAGATGGGCACGCCATTTCTCAGGGAGTTAGTCTTAACCTGGACTTTGCTTTTACCTTTCCTTTGAAAATAATGGCCGGAGTTACGGCAATGGATGTGTACTCTATGGATAGAAATGCTGCTACGGGTAATTTGGAACGAAATCGTCAATTGCTGACCGAAAATATTTCTGGAACCTTTGCCATTAGCTATACTATACCCAAATGGAACTTAAGCATTGACTATACAGGTAATGTGTACGGACCTATGCAATTACCTATTTTAGAAAATGATTTCCGTGATGAGTTTTCGGAGACTTATAGTCTGCAAAATATTCAGGTGACGAAAAAGTTTGCCAATGGTTTGGAGATATATGGTGGAGTAAAGAACCTGTTAAACTTTACACCTCCAGCTAATTCTATTATGCGAGCGTTTGATCCTTTTGATAAAACAGCCGATGACCCAATTACCAACCCTAATGGATACACTTTTGATCCTACGTATGTATTTGCTCCCAATCAAGGAATTAGAGGTTTTCTTGGGCTTCGTTATACGATGAAATAAATATTATTACTGGACTCACAACGAGTCCAGTGCTTGTTAAAACGTTGTAAGTAAAACTAAAAAGGGGTGGAAGATCTGCTCCTTTTTGTGTGCTTCAGCATATCTCATAAAATGTTGGTCTCCTTTGTTGATGTCGTTTTGTTTAAACACCAACAAGAATAGCCAAGACAAAAGTAGGCGCACTTAAAAATATTGCTATGAAATTTACACAATATCAATGGGTTTGGTTGAGTTTTTTCCTGTGGGCAGGATTGGTCAACCTCGGTTTTGCTCAGAAACAACATTTGGGAAAAAGAATGCACTCCCAAAATGACAAAAAAAACGACCCAAAAATTCAATGGTTAGACTTTGCACAGCTAGAGCAAGCCATGCAAAAATCACCAAAATATATATTTATTGAGGTGGAAACCGACTGGTGTGTATATTGTAAAATGTTGAATAAAACTACTTTTACAAAAAAACAAGTGATAGAAACCCTGAATAAAAGTTTTTATGCCATAAAACTCAATGCTGAAAAGCCTCAAAAAATTCGTTTTGCTGGCAATGATTACCCCTTTGTTACCCAAAGCAACGGGCAAGGCATCCAGGGATTAGTATTAGCCCTCAAAGCCCAGAGTTATCCTAGTTTATTGGTATTATCCCCTGATTATAAAGTGATTCACCGACACAACGGATACGTAAAAGCCAAAAAATTAGCCCCGTTATTGACTTATCTGGGTGAAGAAAAATACAAACAACAAACTTGGGAAACCTTTATAAAGAAATATCAAAAGGAGCAAAAGAAGAGACGGCGAAAAGGAAAAAAATAATTTTTTTTATCAATTTTTGAACCTTTTACCCTATAAATGATTTATACTAATTGAAAGAAGATTGTCAAAATAATTGTTAGTACGCAAATTAAACTCGTGTCAAGTAATTACTTAACACGAGTTTTTTTTTATGCCCTTAGGGTACCCACCAAAAATCTACTTTAGTGTAGTATACAAACTTTCCACCTCTTCCTGTTCATTCGGATTCAATGGAGCTGCTTTGGCCTCACGGGCAAATGAAGCTGAAACCTGACATTCTTTATCTAAGTCTTGGTTTTTAGTGTAGGTTGGTTTTGGTAAAGCTTGTTTACTTGGTTTAGTAACTACCAAAACAACCGTTGCCGTGACCAGAATGCCCAGTAAAACGATTAAATTTAAAAACATTTCGTAGTGCGATGGTTGATAATACTTGCTCAAATTATAATAGTCAACTCTCACAAACGTATTTAGCCGAATTAAGATGAAAATTAGACATCTTAAATTTGCCTAAAACTTACTCCTGCAATGTAAAAACCTAAAAAGAAAAGGAAGAGAAGGTCAAGGGTTAGTGTACTACCTTAACTGCCAAGCTAGTAAATTTTTGATTATGAGTGTGTTATATTTTTATGAAAACGATTTTAGATAGATAGTGGATGATGAGACAGCCGATAGCCAATTGAGCCTGCGAAATCCCGATTTATCGCATGCGCGTCAACTTAACGATTTACGATGGTATTTAATTTGGTGTGTTTCTGCTCCCTAATCAGTGAAGTACTTATCTAAAAATCAGGTATTTACAGCCTCAAAAGCCCTTCATTTTTTTCTATAGCCAAAAAAACGAAGCAAAAAA
>DMXI01000604.1 GCA_003483885.1 Microscillaceae bacterium | reverse complement strand
GATTTTTAGAAACATAAGTATGCGATAACCTTAGATTACTCAAAAATATAGGCGAACAGAGTATGAAACAAAAAATTACTTTATTTTGATTAATTCTAAACTAGCAACCTATGATTACTTCTACATCATTGTATAAAAATCACATGAATAAAAATCTGTTAATCAATAATGTTTGGTAGTATGCTCTAGTTGCCCTGAAAATTGTGCGATACTTTCCTTATTTGTAGGCCTATCAGATGACATCAAAAATAGGTTTTAGGGGCGCTGACAGATTTATTTAGCTTTAAAAGAACCCATCATCTCATTTACTTCCTTGATATATTTATCAAAGTTTTCAAACTCGGCCAAATAAGTCATGATCAATGCTTCTTTATTCTTAACCCAGGCTCGTTTTTTCCACTTCATTTTACGACCATCCATATTTCCGATATATTCCATTTCAAAGTAGTCGTTTTTTGTTTCCTTATCGGTAATATTGATTGCTTTTACTTCTTTGGTAACTTGTTTTTCTATAATTCCTGCCAATTTTTTCAGGGTAAAAGCCTCAGTACTGGAGCGTTGCAAGGTAATATGCACTTGTTCTCTAAATTGGTCTTGAGCTGAGGTTTGTTCAGTAGTTAATGTCGCTAATTGTCCTGGAGTATTGCCTTTAGTTACCGTCCATCCAGTAGGATATTGCAACGAAAACTTTGCTTGATCGAGGGTTTGGGGTGTGTTACCAGTAGGAGTTTGTTCTTTTTTTTCAGATGTATCCTGAATGGTAGTGGTATTTTCGTTAGTGGTTTGCGTACTGGTTTCGGCACAAGCCCAAAACATACCAATGAGTAAAAGATAAATAAAGCGTTTATTCATGAGTGGTTAGATTTAAAAATGATAGTCAATATAGCGTTTTTTGCAAAAGTCTATAAAAGAGGTGGGCATAAGATTTTTAATTTTCATGAGAAAACCTTTAACTTTGCTGTATGCAACAATTCAAAAATGACCTAATACTACGTACCCTCAAGGGTGAAATTACCGAAAGAAAACCTGTGTGGTTAATGCGTCAAGCTGGGCGTATATTACCTGAATACCGCGCAATCAGAGAAAAACTTTCAGGTTTTGTAGAATTGGTCACTACGCCTGAATTGGCAGCAGAAGTTACCATCCAGCCAGTAGATATTCTAGGGGTAGATGCCGCAATTATTTTTTCAGACATTTTGGTGATACCAGAAGCCATGGGACTACCATACGAAATGGTAGAGAAAAAAGGGCCTTGGTTTCCAGAAACAGTTAAAACCGAAGCTGATGCTGAAAAACTAAAGGTGGCTGATGCCGAATCAGACCTGGGATATGTATTGGAGGCCATTCGTGTTACCAAAAAGAACTTAGATAATCGAGTGCCGTTGATTGGTTTTGCGGGAGCTCCCTGGACTATCTTTTCGTACATGATAGAAGGAAGTGGCTCAAAGACCTTCTCTAAGGCCAAAGCAATGTTGTATCGTTCGCCTGAACTTGCCCACAAGATTTTACAAAAAATAACTGACAGTACCATTCAATACCTCAAGGCACAGATAAAAGCTGGAGCCAACTTGGTACAACTATTTGATTCTTGGGCAGGCATATTATCACCCACAAGTTACCAAACCTTTGCCTTACCATATATCAAACAAATAGCCGATGCTGTAACCGAGGCTCCCATGATTGTATTTGCGAAGGGAGCATTTTTTGCCCGTGAATATTTCAAAAACCTAAACTGCGAAGCCATCGGTTTAGATTGGACAATGGACATTCAGCAATCTCGACAATTGGTAGGGGAACACAAAGTGTTACAAGGAAATCTAGACCCTTGTCTACTTTATGCTGACGATGATATTATCCGAAAAGAAACCCGAAAAATGTTAGAGGCTTTTGGTGATAAACACATTGTAAACCTGGGACATGGTGTATACCCAGATACCAATCCTGAGAAAGTAAAGGTGTTTATTGAAACAGTGAAAGAATTTGAGTTATCCACAAAATAATCGAGTTATCCACATTCACTGTAGTTTATCCACAATTTGCCCACATCTATTGAATAGTAATGTTGATTAATCTCAGAAAGTAACTGATAATCAGCCTAACAGCCCATCGAGTATTTTGTAATAAGAATTTTTTGCAAGTTATCCACATTTTGAGTGAAAATGTTGTGGATAACTTGTTTTTAATTTGTCCACAAGTTATCCACATTCGACGAATAGTTATTCACATTTTATACACAATCTTCCTTAGTTTTTCCACAAAACATTCACAATTTGTCCACAAGTTATCCACAATAAGTAACTATTTATCCACATTATTGGAATGTTAAAAGAAGTTCTTGGCTTAATAATAGATTAAGATAAGGAGGTAATGTGTTGATTTTTAAGGGGTTATGATTTAAAGAAAGCGTGTGTATAATTATAATTACTAGAGCAATCTATTAAAAAATGAGAAGGGTAGACCTAAAAAATAGAGGTAAGAAAAATGAAGGTTTTCACTCAGATAAATGTAAAAATACCTTCATTAATTGTGGATAACTTAAGCAAAAAATATTCCATCGTCTACTTTTTTCACAAATAGTTTTCCACAATAAAAAATGAGTTATCCACATATTTTCCACACATTCTTATATAGTTTTCCACAAGTTACCCACATTTTGACTTCTGTTATCCACAGTTTCTCCACATCGATTATTTTCTACCTAGGTGAGTTATCCACATATGCAAACTACCCTATTGATTTTGAATACTTTACTTATCAAATCATTTCCACAACAAGTGTGGATAACTTTGACATGAGCAAACACTAGTTTTGAGAAAAATTTTTGGCAAGTTGTAATAAAATGTAGTATTGCTTTACTAATGGGATAACTTGTGTAATTGAAATCTAAACCTATTAATAAAATTGAGCAACTTATTAGAAGTAAGAAACGTGTCCAAAAGTTATGCTGACCATCAGGCATTGGAAGATGTCTCGATTAGCATACCTGAAAAATCTATATTTGGATTGCTAGGGCCAAATGGTGCAGGCAAAACTACATTGATTAGAATTATTACCCAGATTATTAGTAAAGATGAAGGTACGATTAGCTTTGATGGGCAACTACTCGATCCCCAGCATATACGCAATATGGGGTATCTGCCTGAAGAACGAGGTCTTTACAAGAAAATGAAAGTAGGTGAACAACTCCTCTACCTGGCTCAGCTCAAGGGGCTTTCTAAAAGAGAGGCAATGGACAAGATCAAAGTTTGGTTTGAGAAATTTGAAATGAAAAGCTGGTGGAAGAAAAATGTCATTGATCTTTCTAAGGGGATGCAACAAAAAGTGCAGTTTGTAGCTACAGTTTTGCACCAACCTAAGCTGATCATTTTGGACGAGCCTTTTTCTGGTTTTGATCCAGTAAATGCCAATTTGATCAAAGACGAAATCTTAGAGCTTCGAAACCAAGGGAGCACAATTATTTTCTCGACGCACCGCATGGAATCTGTTGAAGAACTTTGTGATCACATTGCATTGATCAATCGGTCAAAAAAGGTGTTGGAGGGTAAAACCAAAGAAGTGAGGAATTCGCACAAAACCAATACTTTTACGGTAGATTACCAAGGAACCCTTAATGGGAGCTTTGAAGATAAGTTTAAAGTACTGGACACCACCATTGTAGAAGATAGCCTGAAGCGTTCTTCTATTAAGATTATGCAAAATGGAGTGTCGTCAAATGATCTGATTGGTCAATTGATTCAGCACGTAAATGTGCAGTCTTTTCAAGAGAAGATTCCCAGTATCAACGAGATTTTTATTGAGACTGTACAAGGACGATAGAAATTGCTCACCTAAAAAAATTACCATCGTGAATAAGATATTATTAATCATACAAAGAGAGTATCTCGTAAGAGTTCGCAAAAAATCGTTTGTGATCATGACATTAATTGCCCCTTTACTTTTTGCGGGGCTATTGGTTGGGCCAGTACTATTGAACCAAAATGTAAATAAGGGCAAAACCATTGAAGTAATAGATGAAAGTGGTCTATACAAAGGCAAACTGGAAAAACACAGTAGTTTGAAGTTTATATACCTGAATGAATCGCTAGAGGCTGCTAAGAAAAAACTGCCAAAAACGAAACATGAAGCGTTATTATACATTCCTAAAGTGAATTTAGATAAACCTTCTGGAATGAAGTTATTTGCCGAAAAAAGGGTAAGCGTAGAAGTAGAGCGGAACGTAGAGAAGGCAATTAGCAAAGTAACTGAAAATATAAAGCTGCTGAAATCGGGTATTGATAAAAAAGTATTAAGCGAGATTAAAACCGACATTTCAGTAGATACTCAAAACTTAAAAGGAGAAGAAAGTAGTGGTAGAGCAGCCATGATTATTGGTTATGTATCAGCGTTTTTGATCTACTTTGCCATTTTCTTATATGGAGTGCAAGTAATGCGAGGAGTAATTGAAGAGAAGGTAAACCGCATTATTGAGGTAATGATTTCTTCGGTCAAGCCTTTTCAGTTAATGATGGGAAAAATCATTGGAGTAGCCTTGGTAGGGATTACTCAATTTATATTGTGGATAGGGCTTTCTGTTGCCATTACCTTTGCCGCAGGTAAGCTGATGGGAGGCAACAATGCAAAGGTTTCTCAAGAAGCTACTACCAGCATTACTAAAAATATGGATGCTGAAACTCAAGCAATGATGAAAGAAGAGTTAGCTGGAGGTAATAAAATTTTCAGAGCTATTAACTCGATTCCTGTCACTACTACCATTATTTCTTTTTTACTTTATTTTATTGGTGGTTACTTACTGTATAGTGCACTGTTTGCGGCAGTGGGTTCCGCGGCAGATACCGAGACCGATACCCAACAGTTTGTGTTGCCCATCTCGATGCCGCTGGTGTTTGCAATGGTGGCAGCATCGGCCATCGTACGCGATCCCAATGGTCCGTTGGCTTTTTGGATGTCAATGATCCCATTGACGTCACCTATAGCCATGATGATTCGCATTCCATATGGAGTAGCTACCTGGGAAATTATCCTTTCATTGGTATTACTTGTGGGTGGATTTATTGCCATTACTTGGTTAGCGGGGCGTATCTACCGAGTGGGTGTATTGATGTATGGTAAGAAGGTAAATTTCAAAGAAATTGCTAAGTGGCTATTTTATAAAGTCTAAAGTAATTTACAATAAAAAAAGCCTGTGGTGTGAGCCACAGGCTTTTTTTATGATCTTCTTTTTTTCTTTTTCTTTTTTTCTCGCTCTTTTACAATTTGTTGAATCACGTTTTGGCGTTCAAAATGAATACTCCACATACCCACCGCTTCTTTGAGGTAAATAGGAGCAATAAAAACCCGTTTACGACGATTTTCTACATATTCAGTAGTGGGTTCTAAAGCCGTTTCTCCACTCTTATATTTTTTCCAATAATCAGCCTCAATCGCGTACAAGTTGTCTACTTGAGTACGCTCAAAGCTAATAGATTGAATATCAACCTGGTAGGTTTTGGCCAGTGAATCTATATTGGCCAATGGTAAAAGTTTAGCAAACTCTTTGGCCGAGGCAATTTGATTGGTTTCCAGGCCTTTGTTGTAAGCCCGATTAAGGTATTTTTGAGCTATGCGACTAATTTCACTTCCTTTGTCGGCGGTCCATTGCTGAAACTCCTTTTCAGATACCCGGTGGATTTTACGACTTTTCACCTCATTTTTAATGGCATTTACATCGTGGCCATAGTCTTTGAGGGTTTTATTGCGACATCCCTCCAGGCATACTAAAACACAGACAAAAAAAATAGCATGCCAGGCATGCTTTAAAATACTATAGGTCCAAGAACCTGGTTTTTTCAATGTCATACTATTTCGGCGTTTATTCCAGATATATCGTTCAATAAAAATAAATAGTGCTGCACCTTCCCTTTTTCGTTTTTGATGGCCGCAGCATTTACTTTCACCATTACCTTATCTTCTGACTTGGTATTCAAATACATAAACTCACTATACTTGTGTCCTTTGGCCAAGCGTGCTTTGGCGTACTCTACCTTATCATAAGATTCAAACACATGTTCAATGGCCATTCCCTTAAGCTCAGCTGCTTCATAATGAAGCTTGGCTTCGGTCAGTTCATTGGCAGAAGTAATAAAGAAGCGAGTATCGGTTTTGATAACCAAGTGGGTCAATTCTAACAACTCATTTACCTCACGAGATTCATATTGTGCTTTTTCCGTACTCTCCTGAGTAGCCTGCAATTCTTCCATATTCTGACGCATCTCTTCTTCCTGACTCTTCATTTGCTCGGTCATCATAGTAGATTCATCCAATAAACGGTTTGTACGTTCAGTTGTTTTCACTGAGGCAATCGCTGAGGCAATACTTTCTGCAATATTTTCTACAAATTTTACCTCGTAGTCTTCAAATACATTGAAGGAAGCAAGCTCCACTACTCCAAATACTTCTTCGTTTAGCTTCAATGGAACAATTAACAAACTACTGGGGTTAGATTCTCCTAAACCCGAAGTAATCATTACATAATCGTGAGGGATTTCGGTCAAACGAATTGTAGATCCTTCTTGCCAGGCTTGCCCGGTAAGGCCATCACCACGATACACCTTTTGCTCTAAATATTTCTTAGAATCCCACGCATAACAAGAAGCCAAGCTCATAAAAGGCTCATCCTGATCGTGCTCATCTATATCTTCTACAATAAATAAACCTCCCTGATTAGCCTCTACATATTTTACCAAATTAGAAATAATCAGATCTGAAAGGTTTTTAAGGTCAGTTGCTTTTTTACCTACCAATTCACCAAACAAAGCCAAACCAGTAGTAGACCAGTTACGGCGACGATCCTCTTCTGCTACTTTTGCAAGGTTGTCGCGCATTTCCAGCAAGGCATTTCCGAGTACATCATTGTTACTGAGTGGTTCAAAAGATGCCTGGTAATTTCCTTTACCAATATTTTCTGCAAATCGAGAGGTTTCTCGTAATCCAGTAACTAGTTTATCGGCTGAGTCTGCCATTTCCCCAATTTCGTCATTTTTGAAAGGGTAATTTTGTTCAGAAGGCAGTTCACCCGTACCCAACTTTACAAACACATTGTTGATATATTTGATTGGGTCTACAATGTTTCTTCTGGTAATAAAATAGGCAATTAATCCCACCATTACTGATAAAATAGCCAATACAATGGTAATGACTTGTTGTTGTTGAATAGAAGTGAGGAGTTCTTTTTGAGAGGCTTCAGTTTCCTTTTTCTTTTGTTGAGCTATTTGCTCCAGTTTGGTGATAATCTTTTTATATAAGGGGAAAATTTGATTTTCTACAATCTCACTAGCAATGGCTATGGTCATAAACTCACCTTCTTCGTAATCTTCAAACTCCACAATCTTATTCATAATCTCTTCTTTTTGAATCTTCTGGAGTTTCTCAAAGTCAGCAAAGATCAAATCTAAGGTTCTAGCGAGCTGTTTATTTTCCCACTTTGCCTGCAATTGCATCAGGTTATCCTTAAACTCAGGATAGTCATTGTGGATTTTGCGCAGAGAGTCTTTATCTTCTTCATTAGTTCGAGAGTTAATCCAACTAATAGTATACATGCGCGATTGGGTTACCATCAATTGAAAATCCCTGATTTCCTCCAAAGAAGGGTTTACTACATTGTAAGAGGTTTGGGTAATGGTAGCACTGTTTCTGAGAGTGATTAAACTAAATGTTGCATTGAACATGAAAAAGAATATAAGGATGGCAAAACCAACCAAAATTCTTTGACTAATGGATAGAGAAAATCCTTTATTATTTGTTATTGATTGAGAGGTTTTTTCTTTGATTCTTTCTGCCATAACAAGGGTAGTTATGTAATTAACTAAATTTGCAAATTTCTTTTCTGTATTACAGTTATTTGCAGGTACACAAATATAAACAAAAAAAGCCTTCAATAGAGGCTTTTATTATATCGTTTGGTAATCAGATAAATAACTACACAATTGTATTCCTTGTTGACACTTCCTTATTATCTACCCATTACCGGAATAGCATATCTTTTGAGATTTCTCGAAACAATCAAACCACGATTGGTAGTCGCATTTTGATTGAGTTCAAATCGCCATCTACCATTCCTGAGAACAAAATTGATACCACTTCCCAGTTGGGCCATGCCTCGCTTCTCGGTGATGACTAACATGGGAGATCGTGGATAACTTTGATTAATCATAGAAAGGTAACCACTTTTGGAGCTTGGTATAAATAAAATATGGCAATTGTTTATTTGCGTTAAGTTATTGAAACGCTTAATAATAATACGTTGCCTTTTCATACCTGCAGTTTTGCGAGCTGCCATTTTCTGTAACTCCCTTATAATGGGTGAGTTTCCTAACACACCTATTACAAAATCTCCTGACTGATAGGTTTTAGGCCACTTGATGTACTTTGTAAAGTTGTAGATAAATACGGTATGAAATCTGTAATCACGTACTTGGGCTGATGCGTTGAAAGC
>DMXI01000396.1 GCA_003483885.1 Microscillaceae bacterium | reverse complement strand
GCTACATAAGGCTAAAGTCGAGTTTAGAGCTTGTTTAAAATTCATTGATTAGTCCTTTTTTGCGCCTTTTTTGATTAGATGCGTCAAAAAATCTACTTTAAACGAAAATTTAAACAAGCTCTTAGAATAATCTATTCCTGGGGTTGAAATATTCGCCCCTGATGCCCATGTTTGCAAAAGTATGCACCCTTTGAGAGCACATATCGAGGAAATCATTCCACTCACCGACGAGGAGTTTGCCTATGTGCTGAGTCATTTTGAGACCACCCATAAGCGCAAACACCAATATTTGGTACAAGAAGAAGAAATAGTAGATAAGGAGTTTTGGGTAGTAAAAGGCTGCCTGAAGAGTTATTTTTTTGATGCTAGTGGCAAAGAATATATTCTGCAATTTGGGCTGGAAAACTGGTGGATTACCGATTATGAATCTTTTGTAAAACGCACGCCTTCCAAAATTTTCATTGATTGTATAGAAGATTGTGAGTTGTTGTTTATCACATTTGAGAACCGAGAAAAACTCACCGCGCAAATGCATAAAATGGAACGTTTTTGGGCCAAAAAAAGCAAGTTTGGGCGCATTGCTTTGCAGAATAGAGTCTTGTCTCTCCTAAAAAACTCGGCCAAAGAAAGATATGACTTATTGCTGGAACAATACCCTCAGTTGTTTCAGCGGGTGCCCAAAAAACTCATTGCAGCCTATTTAGGGGTATCGCGCGAAACCTTGAGTCGTTTGGGAGATTAGCTCACTTTAGAATAGTGAATAACCAATACCGAATCTCAGAGTGTGTTTTTCTAAATTGAAAATGCAGCATTCGCAACTCAACATTCCTTTTACAAATGTGACCTACCTCACTTTTTATTGGTGACATAAGTCCTCACTACCTCGCACATCTTCCCACTACTTTTGTGGCATAGTTTAAATCAAAACAAGTTTAATTATGCCATATATCAACATTCGGATTACTGACGAACAAGTAACCAAAGAACAAAAACGTCAACTCATTGAAGGAGCTACCCAATTGGTGGTGGACGTACTCAACAAAAACCCTAAAACCACCCATGTAGTCATAGACGAAGTGCCCATTGATAATTGGGGGGTAGAAGGCAAACAATATTCAAACACCAAAAAACAACGCTCATGAGTCAGGACACCAAAAAACAAGTAGTCATTGTTACTGGAGCTTCTGCTGGAATAGGCTTTGCCATTGCTCGGTTTTTTATTGACAAAGGAAACTCAGTAGTCATAAATGCCAGCCATCCTGGTAGACTCAAAAAAGCCTATAACGCTTTGGGTGCTCCTCGAAATGTTACCCAGGTAGCGGGAGATGTTTCATTGGCAGCCACCGGGAAAAAACTGGCCAGAACAGCCATCGAAAAATATGGACGTATTGACGTATTGGTAAACAATGCTGGAGTATTTGCGCCTAAGCCTTTTTTAGAAGTAGAGGAAGGCGACCTGGAGCGTTACTGGAAAGTAAACCTCAAGGGAACCTACTTTGCCAGCCAGGCAGTAGTACCTCAAATGGTCAAACAAAACGGAGGAGCCATCATCAACATTGGTACTGTGCTGGTAGACCATGCCATTGCGGGTTTTCCAGCCTCTGCTCCAGTGGTGAGCAAAGGAGGGATTCACGCCTTGACCAAACAACTGGCAGCTGAATTTGGCCAAAACAACATCAAGGTAAATACCATTGCTCCAGGTATTATTCGTAGCCCTTTGCAGGGCAAAATAGGTGTAGAAAACGCTGATACGTTGGCTGGATTGCATTTGCTTAATCGAGTGGGAGAATCATCTGAAATTGCCAAAACAGTATACCACCTGGCCCAAAGTGATTTTATTACGGGCGAAATTATCAACGTGGATGGTGGACATGTAGCTGGTCATGTTTTTGGTTAAAAATAAAATCAATTTTATTTATGGACACACAAATTATCCAAGAGATACAAGCCGTCATGGCAAACTACTTTAATGGAATATATGAAGGAGATATTTCCCGACTTGAAAACGCTTTTGACCAAAAGGCCATTTTGTATGGCGATATCAATGGAGAGCCTTATTTGAAGGATCTTCAGGCATATATCGAAGGAGTGGCTCATAGAAGGTCTCCTAAAGAGCAAGGAGAAGATTTTAGAATGGAGATGATTTCAATAGAGGTTGTTGGCAATAATGCGATAGTAAAGGCTCGCCTTCCGATGCTGGGCTATAATTACTATGATTTATTATCGCTCACCAGGCTAAACGGACAGTGGAAAATTGTGAATAAGCTTTTCACCCATGTAGATGTCTGAAGCTGGGTAAGTTTCTTAAGTGGTCTCCTGATTTGTGGGATCACTTTTGAAGCTTTTTGCAGTGGTTTTATATCAAGCACTAAAAACCTTACGTACAATATCAGTGGTGTTATTATGGGTGTTTATGCCAGTAATTAATTGTTGAAAAACGTCTTTTTCCTGACTGTTCAATTGGGTAAGAAACTCATAATTGTCTCCTATCTTTTTACTGCCCATTTGCCAACTTGGGAAATAACGTTTCTCGATGAGCTTAAGCGACACAAGCAAAGCGTTTTTATGCCTTTTATCTTTTTTGATATGATCATATAAATTTAGAATGACATCGCTTTCGCCTTCTAATACCTGAATAAATTGAGTTTGTGAATATAACAAGACACCTGTCAGGCCCTTTTTACTATTTCGCCGAATACTGGCTTCTAAAATTTGCTCCACGTCTTTATCGGTGCAACTGATACTTCTACGGCTTACATAAATTAATTCTGATAACATATGCTTTATTTTATTTTTAATAATTCCCTAATATTATTTTTAACCCTTGTCTAGACAAAAGGGTTAAAATTACTCGATAAAGGAGGAGTTTTGGACGACTGCTGACATGCTTAAGGGAAAATCCTCGTGAAGATTTGGTTACTATTATGATGAATTCATCATATATTTAAAATTCATTTCCATCTACTCTGATCAACTTATTGAGTAGTTGAACCCAACCAGCCACCACTTGGATATCTGAAGTCAAGACGACTTCTATAATTACAACCATAAAGTATAAATACATGTCATTAAACTCCAGCGAAAGAAGCCAAAGGGCTCAACAAAAACTAGATCAGCGCAGAATCAATAAACTAAATAAACTCAAAGAAGAGTTACGACAACTTGCCAGTAAAAGACAAGAGGCACTGCCTCAAAATACGTTACTTCAAGTCAGAAAATTATTCAACCTAACCAATGGAGAAGATTTAGGCCTCATTGCCCGTAAATATTGTTTGGACTTTATGTTGGCAGGCTTGATTGATGAAAAAGCAGAGGTTACCGAGTTAGGAGAAGTTTTTCTGGAGTTAAGTGAATCAAAACAAATTGATTTTCTTCAGAATGAAATTTTGAAGCTACCCAAAATGAAAACCCTCCGAAAAGTAGTCACAAGCAAGTATTACAGTTCTAACAAAGAATTGATAGAAATGATGCCAGAACATTTTTTCGGTGACCTGGCTCTTAAGACCCAGATTGCAAGTATGACCAACTTACTTTCCTGGTTGAGATAAGGGATCTGCACTGAGGCAATAGATAAACCATTCCGTAAAATACCTTTACATATAAGTTGTTTTTGTCAATACTTGTGGGGCTTTGGCCGAATATTATGACCTCTTTGGGTGTATAGTGGGTATACGTGATCAGATAGATACCCTATCGTAGATTCAATGTATTACCTTCATTATATACACTTATGGAAGCTGTTCTTAAAAACGATTTCGTAACGGTGAGTTACAATAGCTCACGTGCATTATTATCCTTGGATTGGAACCTTAATACTACTTTTTTAAGGCCCTTAAAATTTCAAGAAATTCTTCAAAAAGTTGTCAAACGAGTAGAAAAATTAGAAGTAAAACTTTTGCTGATCAATACTACTAATTTTGATTTTGTGATTGAGCCTCGTATGCAAACCTGGCTATCGGCCGAGTTTAACCAAAGACTGGCCAAAGCCGGGCTTAAAAAGATGGCCATTGTATTGCCTGAAGCAGTTTTTGTGCAGGTAGCCATCGAGCAAGCAGTACAAGAAATAAAACTACAGCCAGAAATACCTTCTTTTGAGGTTTTACAAGTTGATAATCTTGCCAAAGCAGAGCATTGGTTGTTTAACTGAGAAGCTAATTTGGGCTTTGCTAATAAGTCACACGCAAAAGTAAGGTTTTATAACTATAGCGGGGAAATTTTGCTGGAATGGGTCAAAACAATGCGTTACTTTTAGTAAATTACTATTCTATTAAAAAGTGATACTTATTAAGCCAATGAACCCAAGAAAAATTTCCCTCATCTTCATTTTAGCTTTGTGTGTAAGCAGCATTGCCTGGGCGCAAACTGCTCACTTATCCGCGAAAAAAGAATTGCAGCAGACCATAACATCTGTGCATGAATATGATGGTCCCTGGACTTTTACCAACCTGGAAGAACGAGTAATTGATCTTACCAAATCTGTGTCTGTCAAGGCCAACCCTTTTATAATTATACTGGGAAAAGACGTGTATGTCAGCCAAGTTCGCCTGGAGCAAGTATCTCCGAAAGATAGTAAAGTCACGCGTAGCGTACGCTATGACATCTATCGGGACCAGTTTTCACTAAAGCGTTTCAAGTTTTCTAAGAAACTTCCTATAAAACTTACCATTGTCGAAGCCGTAGATCAGTATCGCCAACCAGTAAAAGTGAAAAACAATGTATTTACATTTACCATCACTGAATAATTCGAGTGGGCTTTCTTGAGCATCCAAAGCGTCGAACTTTGGTTAAATAATGTGTTCTTAACAACGGTCTTAGTTGGATTTATTTCTCTTAATGATGCTTTGTTGTGTTTTAGCGGTTGGTAGCGATCATTTTGCCAGCGTAGCCGGTTTTTCTACCTAAAGCTTGATTCCTAGCACCAATATATCATCACGTTGCTTTTCGTTTTGCATATATTGATCAAGGCGTTTTTCCAAAATGGATCGTTGGTGTTGCAGTGGTTTTTGCCAATGCTGGTACAACAATTCTTTGAGTGCCTGACTCCCAAATCGTTTATCGGCTTTATTATTTTGATCTACATAACCATCCGAACTCATGTATAACATGCTTTCCACAGGCAATACGACTTGTTCTGTCTTAAAAGTGTGTTGTTTTTTATACACCATACCAATAGAAATACGAGAGGCAGGCAAAGTTTCCAGGGTGTTATGAGCTGGGGTGGTGTACCACAGGCGTAGCTTGGCACCAGCAAAAGTGACTTGCGTATCTTTTATTGAGCGTGGGTTTAGGTTAACCACCGAAGCATCTAACCCGCCAGGATGTTTAGAGTGGTCGCTTTCTAAGGCCAGGCTTAGTTCGGTTCTTAAGTGTTCTAAAATTTGAGCTGGAGCTGTAATTTGTTGTAGTTTGACGATTTGGTTGAGTAGAGTGTAGCTAATCATGCACATAAAAGCCCCGGGTACCCCATGCCCGGTACAGTCAGCCAAAATCAGGATAGTTTGTTGGTTTACTTTATCTACCCAATAAAAATCACCACTGACGACATCACGAGGGCGGTTGAGAACAAAATAATCGGCGAATATGGTGCTCATTTTTTCTTCTTTGGGCAAAATCGCTTCCTGAATTATTTTAGCTGCTAAAATACTTTGATTAATTTGATAATTGGCATGCTTTAAAACACCATTTTGCTTCTCAATGGCATCTCGTTGACTCATGATTTCGTGGCTGTGCTCCTTTAGGGTAGTATTTACCAAGTTCAGTTTATGGTTGTTACGTTTTTTGTCAATACAGAAAAGAACAAACATGAGTAGTAGCAACGACACCAACCCCAAACCTACATAAGTAGCCTTTTGGTTACTTTGCCTTCGTTTTGTATCAGATTCAAAACGCATTCGCTCCCGTAGCTGAGTAAGCTTGATAGAATCTTTTTCCTTCTCAAATCTATAATTAGTTTCAAGTAATGTGGTCTTTTTTGCGATTTCTGCATTATAAAGGCTGTCTGCCATTTTTTTGAATAGCAGCTGGTATTGGTATGCTTTTTTGTAGTTTCCTTGCGCTTCGTGAATTTTTGCAAGGCTTTCGGCGGCTTCTTTTATTACCAAAGGCGTCTTGATTTGCAGGCCGGCTTCCAGGGCTTCTGTTGAATAATTCAGACCAAGAGCGTATTTTTTCTGAATATGGGCCAGTTTGGCTAAAGCGATCTTGTTTTCTGCGATTCCTTTTCTCTCTTTCAATGTTTTTTTAAGTGTCAGAGATTTTTGGAGAAATTTCGAGGCTTGAGCGTATTGTTTTTGGGAAAGTGCAAGCAATCCTGAGCGATAGAGGGTTTCAGAATACAAATGTGTAGAGGAGGTTTGTTTTGCGAGACTACTGGCTTTATTTAATAATCGAGTTGCCTCAATCAGGTTCCCTGTTTTTTCGTAGAGGCTGCCAATATTCATACATATAATGGCGAGGTCCCGTTTTGAACCTACTTTTTGCATAGTTTTTAGTGAACGTTGATAATATGCCATCGCCTTTGTATAATTTTGTTGACTCTCGTACAAAGACCCGAGGCTATCATAGCTATTGGCTACTCCACGGGCATATCCTACTGCTTTTTTGAGATTGATAGAGGTATGCAAAAACTGAATAGCTTTCATATACAAGCCCAGGCTACGGTAAATATTCGCCATATTGTTATAACAAGAAGCCATCCCCAAGGTATCTTGTTGGGTAGTACTAATCCTCAAGGATTTTTGATAGAATTCCAACGCCTGTGTTTTATTACCCAAACGTCGATATATCACCCCCAGGCTTTTGTACGCCAGGGCCTGGCCAGGGAGATAGGTTGTTTTTTGAGCTGCCTGGAGTGCTTTGTTAAAAAACTGAATGGCTGAAGTGTAATTCCCTCTGAGACTGATCTCTATGCCAAGATTAACATAGGCTTCGGCCAATCCTTTGGAATAATGATGCTTTTGAGAAAGTTTAAGGGCTTTGCATAATAAGCTACTTGATCAAGTGCATTATAACGATGTGATCTAGCCAATTGATTCAATACATCGGCTTGATGCTCAGGAGTGAGATTAGTGGTGAGAAGTTGTTTGAGAGAGTCAATTTTAGGAAGGTTTTGGCAATGGGCAGAGAAATACAAAAACAGTCCAAAAATGATAAGATGATATCTTAATTTTTTCATAAACCCCCAAGTTAGACAATGCTCAAAAAGTACCTGATACGATAAAATTGTAACAAGAAGGATTGGGCAGACGGATACTAGTAACTCTTTAATTGATAAGAGTTACCTGAGTAATTAAGATAGGAGGTTTGTGATTAAATGTCAACAAATTTCTCCAATGACTCTCTACTTGGGGATTTGAAGTTGATAGTAATTTTTAGCAAGCTATACTATTCCAGAGGTTTCTTCTAAAAATAGTTGAAATTCGATTGCTGGAAAATCCTCTTTCATATCTTCTCCATCTGCGATCATTTCTTTGTGATCGCTGGCTACAAACCAGTTTACGTATACCGGAATCTTTCGTTCTTTTGGGAAGCGTTCCAACACCTGAAGCATTTCGTCAAACATTCTCAAAGAGCAGGTATTGTAATAATTTAACTGAAAATGAAAAATGATAGGTTTTTGATTGACCGATAAATACTTATTCAACCACGCCAATACCGGCTTATAAAAATCCGGCGCGTGCTCATTGTAAGAATCACCCGCAATAGTAAATACATTATGCGTGGTATTGAAGGCGATCAATGGGGTATGTGGAGTTTGGTGAATCATTAAATCTTCCATAGTAGTGCGTTGGTTTTTTTGGTTGTGTCTATTTATAAATAATACTGCCCCGACACACACCATGGTTGACAAGAATCGACCAAGTACTCTTTTTTATCGATGGGTTGAAATAATTGTCTGTTGGTAACTCCGATAATGAAGGCTTAGAGCTTGTTTAAATTTTGTCCTCGGAGTTAAAAATGATGAATTTTTTGTTCTGATGAAGTACATTCCCTGACTTGTCGCATACGCGTCAACTTAAGCTCTTTGCTTGACTTGATTTTTTTAACGTCTAGGCTTCTTAATGTGAGAAGTATCTATTTAAAAATCAAATACTTACAGCCTCAAAAGCTCTTCATTTTTTTCTATAGCCAAAAAA
>DMXI01000036.1 GCA_003483885.1 Microscillaceae bacterium | reverse complement strand
AGGAAGAAACATATACCATTACAGGGATTATTGACGATATCCCTCAGAATACCCATTTTCAAACGTCGGCTTTTATCTCGATGAACTCGCTCAAAGAGGAGCGTAAAAAGCGAATGAATGTGTACAGTTGGTCCAGTGCCAGTTTTATTACCTATGTAAAACTCAAGCCCAACCAATCGGGCCTTGCCCTTGAACAAAAACTGGATAAACTGACTCAAACCTACATCAACCCAGCAGGCAAGGCCTATGGAATAACGGCTGAACTCAAATTACGCCCCTTATTGGACATTCGTTTGTATGCCATGTACGTCGGTGAAAAAGTCGCTGGAAATAGCCAATACATCTATATTTTATTAGCCATTACCTTTTTGGTGTTACTCATCGCTATTATCAATTATATGAATTTGGCTACCGCTCGCTCGGTCAATCGAGCCAAAGAAGTGGGCATTCGTAAGGTGGTAGGTTCTCATCGTTCTCAGCTGATAGTACAGTTTCTGACCGAGTCGTTTTTATTGGTCTTGCTGGCCTCGGTAGTAGGGTTAGTACTGGCCGAAGTAGCCTTGCCTTTTTTCAATAAAGTAGCAAGCAAATCGCTATCTATCAAAGACTTAGCAACTACCCAAAATATAATCTATTGTAGTTTGTTGCTATTAATAGTGGCTTTGTTGAGTGGTAGTTATCCAGCCTTCGTGTTGTCTTCTTTTAACCCTATTTTGGTGCTCAAAGGCAAATTTGGACATAATAATAAAGGAGTTTTTCTACGCAAAGGATTAGTCGTGGTGCAATTTTCTATCTCCATTATGTTGATTATCGGTACCTGGTCGGTATATCGGCAGCTTTCTTATGTAATGAGCAAAGATGTAGGGTATGATCGGGATCAATTGCTTGTGTTAGAAATTAATGATAAAAAAGTAAGAAGAGATATCAAGGTTTTTAAAAATCGTTTACGTCAAAATCCCAATATACTCAATGTAAGTAGTGCCAGTTTTATTCCGGTATATGCACCGCACTATGCCAAAAACCCTTATGCTTTTGAACATAGCCAAGGGCACAAAAGAATAGGTGCATTGTATGGACCCGTAGACGAGGATTACATTCCTACGTTGGGTTTAAAATTACTGGCTGGGCGAAACTTTACCCAACAAACAGATAAGACTCAAGGGGTAATTATTAATGAAACTTTGATGAAAAAGATGGGGTGGAAGCTGAATGCTAGTGACTCCAAATTGAACCCAATTGGTAAAAAAGTGGCCAGCCGTTTTAACAAAAGTGGTAATCCTGATTTTAAACTCAAAGTAATTGGGGTAGTCAAAGATTTTCATGCTAAGTCTTTGCACGAAACCATTGAACCTGTGGTGTTGCGCTATGGTTGGGCTTCGTGGTTTGCAGTAGCGAGAGTTCGTCCCAAAAATATGGGCAAAACGATGCGTTTTATAGAGCAAGAGTGGCAAAAAATTGACCCCATCCATCCATTTCGGACTTTTTTTGTAGACGAGGAGTTTGGCAGACAGTATGCCGATGATCAAAAGCGAGGCACTATCTTTTTTGCTTTCTCAATATTGGCCATTTTCATTGCGTGTTTGGGGTTGTTTGGGTTGGTATCGTTTGTAGTACGACAACGCCACAAAGAAATAGGTATCCGCAAAGTGTTGGGAGCTTCGGTACAAAGCATCCTTCAGTTGATCTCCAAAGATTTTATAAAATTGGTGCTGATTGCCAACCTATTAGCGTTTCCATTGGCTTATTACACAGTCAAACAATGGCTCCAGAACTTTGCTTACCAAACTTCTATAAGTGTGTTGATTTTTGTGCTATCGGGACTCATTGCGCTCATTATCGCCTTGCTTACTATTAGCACCCAGGCCCTACGAGCCACCCGAATAAACCCAGCGGAGGTGTTGAAAGACGAATAGGCGGCTATCGCCTTGAATGAAAAGTTAAAAGTGAAAAATGAAAAGTTGGCGCGAAGCGAAGAGAGGAACAGGGATCAAGGGAGCTTTTTAAGTGAAAAACTAAAAGTGAAAAATGAAAAGTTGGCGCGAAGCGATAATTAGTCCATAGTTTTGCGACGCATCACGGAACAATATAACAATAAGCCGAAGGCGTAACAATGTAGCAATAGAACAATAAGCGAAGCGGAACAATGAAACAATAGAAAATTAATCATCAATCATTAAAAATTAACCATTCACCACTGATCACTAACCATTAGAAAATAATTCATCAATTGATAATTCATAATTGCTCATTAACCATATACACCCATGATTAAAAATTATTTAAAAATTGCTTTACGTAACCTGCTACGGCAACGGTTCTATAGTGCTATTAACCTATTGGGGTTGGCAGTAGGAATTGCTTGCGCGGTATTGTTGTACATGTACATTCAACACGAGCTGAGTTATGATGCTCATTTCAAAAATTCGAAAAAAATCTATCGGGTAGAACTTGAGGGGCGCGAACAAGGCGAAAAATGGGAACGCTCAATTTCCACCCAGTGGTTGCTGGCACCTACCATTCGCAAAGATTACCCTGAGGTAGCTCAGGTAACCAAAACGATGATTTGGGCCGATAAAATGTTTCAGCATCAAAATAAACAACTATTGGTGAAAGGACTTCGGTTGGCCGACGAAGACTACTTTAAGGTGTTTTCGCATCGTTTTTTACAAGGAGATCCACGCACTGCGTTACAAAAACCTCATAGCATTGTCCTGACCAAGAGCCTGGCCGCAAAGGTATTTGGACGGGCTAATAATGTATTGAATACTACTTTACAAATCGACAAAACCTCTTATTTAATCACCGGGGTGATTGAAGATATACCCGACAATACCCATTTCCAAACAGAAGGTTTTGTGTCAATGGGTTCTTTGAGCAAACGCCGTTTGCAGAGCCTTAATATTAAGTCTTGGGCGAGCACCAATTTTATGACTTATGTATTGCTAAAGCAGGCCACCAGTAGTCAGGAATTGGAGAATAAACTGGCCAAACTAACAGAAGCCTACATTGCACCAGTTGCTAAAAAATATGGAGAAGAAGCCAAAATCAAAGTAACCCCTTTGCGTGACATTCGTTTGTACTCGGCCGATTTGGCCGATGAAGGCAGCGCTGGCACCATTACCTACATTTATTTATTTACTGCGATTACCTTCCTCATTTTACTGATTGCGGGTATCAATTATATGAATCTGGCTACAGCCCGATCGCTCAATCGTGCCAAAGAGGTTGGTGTACGCAAGGTGGTTGGTTCTTATCGTTCACAACTCATTTTTCAGTTTCTGGTAGAGTCGTTTTTATTAGTACTCTTGGCCTCGGTGCTGGGATTGGTACTGGCCGAAGTAGCGATGCCATTTTTCAATAATTTATCGGGTAAATCGCTCTCAGTGAGGCAGTTGTTCAGTGTAAAAGATGTAATCTATGGCCTGCTTATTTTGTTAAGTATTGGCTTGCTTAGTGGAAGCTATCCAGCTTTTGTGTTGTCGTCTTTTAAACCATCTTTGGTGCTCAAGGGAAAATTTGGCTCCAATAAGAAAGGAAGCCGTTTGCGAAAAGGGTTGGTAGTAGTGCAGTTTTCTATTTCTATTGTGCTGATTGTTACTACCTGGTTTGTGTATCAGCAGATCAATTTTATGCTGAGCAAAGATACAGGGTATACCAAAGAGCAGGTCGTAGTAATGCAATTGAACGACCCTAAGCGACAAGGCAAGCTACAAGTAGTCAAAAATAAACTGGCCCAAAACCCGGGCATCAAATCTATCTCCAGTGCCAACTTTATTCCTGTCATTGCTGGTCATTGGGCCAATAATAGTTATGCTTTTGAAGTAAATGGCGAGACCAGAAAAACCAGTGCTTTGTATGCTCCAGTAGACGAAAACTACCTCAAAACAATGGGTATGCAGCTATTAGAGGGTAAAAACTTCACCCAAAAGAGCGATCAGGCCAAGGGAGTAATTGTCAATGAAACATTGGTAAAAAAACTGGGACTCAAGGTAAATTCCAAAGACCCTAAACTAAATCCTATTGGGAAAAAAGTTTCTACGAGTACTTCCGAAAATGGCAACCCGATTTTTAACCGCAAAATCATTGGCGTTGTCAAAGATTTTCATTCCAAATCGTTTCATAGTGCCATTGAGCCTATGGTGCTTAGCCATGTATCTCAAGGTTGGGCAGTGATTGCCCGTCTCAATGCTGGTAACATTCGCCAAACCATGCAAGCGATCCAAAAAACCTGGGAAGGTGTAGACCAAAGTCGACCTTTTGAGGCTCGTTTTGTCAGCGATGCATTCAATCGTCAGTATGAGTCAGAAGAAAGACTGAGCAAAATATTTATGGCCTTTGCCGTATTGACCATTTTTATTGCTTGTCTGGGATTGTTTGGACTTATATCGTTTGTAGTGCGACAACGCAACAAAGAAATTGGCATTCGTAAAGTATTAGGAGCTTCGGTACAAAACATCCTCCAATTGATCTCTATGGATTTTGTCAAATTGGTATTGTTGGCCAACTTATTGGCTTTTCCATTGGCTTATTATGCGGTACAGCAATGGCTCCAAAATTTTGCCTATCAGACCTCAATCAATTTGTTGATTTTTGTAGCCTCAGGCATTTTGGCTTTGACCATTGCCTTGCTTACCATTAGCACTCAGGCACTACGGGCTACCCGGGTAAATCCTGCAGTGGTGTTGAAAGATGAATAGGCGGCTATCGCCTTGAATGAAAAGTTAAAAGTGAAAAATGGCGCGAAGCGATAATTAGTCCACAGTCGACAGTCAATAGTCCATAGTTTTTTGGTTCGTAGCCAGGAGTTGGTAGATCGTAGTTTTTAGTTTTTTAGTCCATAGCTTATTAAGTGAAAAATGAAAAGTTGGCGCGAAGCGCGATTTAGGAGCAAGGGCAACGCGAAGCGGATATAATTGATCAATTCATAATTGACTATCATATTTGCAAAATTGATAGTTGTTTCCGCTGTGCATCGCGAAACAATAGAACAATGTAACAATAAGCCGAAGGCGAAACAATTTAACAATAAAACAATGTAGCAATGAAACCATCAGCCGAAGGCGTAACAATGCAACAATAGAAAATTAATCATTAAACATCAATCATTAAAAATTAACCATATACCTCCATGATTAAAAATTATTTAAAAATTGCTTTACGCAACTTGCTACGGCAGCGATTCTACAGCGCTATCAACCTATTGGGGTTAGCAGTAGGAGTTGCTTGTGCGGTGTTGTTGTACTTATATGTACAAGATGAAATGAGTTATGATAGTCATTTCAAACAAGCAGACCGTATTTACCGGGTAGAAGAAACCATGACTCAAGATGGTAAACAAGAGCCTAGCATGTATACCCAATGGTTGCTGGCTAATCAGTTAGAAAGTGATTACCCTGAAATTCAGGTAGCCACCAAAATGCTGAATGCTTACGATTTGTTGCTTGAATACAAAGAGAAACGATTTTACGAAAAAGAGGTGAAATATGTAGATGAAGATTATTTTAAAGTCTTTTCTCATCGTTTTATCAAAGGCGACCCAACCACCGCTATTAAAAAGCCTAAGAGCATTGTACTTACTCAGGGCTTGGCTTCTAAAATATTCGGACAGGCAGAAGGAGTACTCAATAAAACCCTACTGATTGAGGGTGAACCTTATACCATTACTGGTCTCATAGCAGATGTACCCGAAAATACCCACTTTGAGGCTTCTGCGTTTATTTCTATGAACTCTTTTAGCAAAGACCGTCAAGAATCTTTGAATATAAAAAGTTGGGCCAGCACTAGTTTTTTCACTTATATCAAGTTAAAACCCAATCAATCGGGGAAAGTACTAGAAAAAAAACTGGATAAGCTAGCCCAAACCTACATCAATCCAGCAGGCAAGGTGTATGGTATGAGCGCCACCATTCAAATAAGACCTTTACGAGACATAAGACTGTATGCAATGCAAGTGGGTGAAAAAACAAGTGGGACAAGTCAATACATTTATATCTTGTTAGCCATCACGTTTTTAGTATTGTTAATTGCAGTGATTAACTATATGAATTTGGCAACCGCTCGTTCGGTAAATAGAGCTAAAGAAGTAGGCATTCGTAAAGTAGTGGGATCACATCGCAAACAACTCATTTTTCAATTCCTGACCGAATCATTTTTACTGGTATTGTTTGCTTCTATACTGGGAATAGTTTTGGCCGAAATAGTCTTGCCTTTATTCAACAACCTAACTGATAAGTCGTTGTCTTTGAGAGCATTGATTACTACTCAAAATATCCTCTATTGCTTTATAATGCTGTTAGTGATTGCCCTCCTGAGTGGTAGCTATCCAGCGTTTGTATTATCGTCGTTTAATCCGGTACTGATCCTAAAAGGTAAATTTGGAAGAAACAATCAAGGCATTTGGTTACGCAAGGGTTTGGTGGTAGTACAATTTTCTATTTCTATTATTTTATTGATTGGTACCTGGACTGTGTACCAGCAATTGTCTTATGTGATGAATAAAGATGTGGGATACAAACGAGACCAATTGGTAGTAATGCAAGTGTATGATAAAAAAGTACGGAACAATATAAAGGTCTTAAAAGATAAACTTCGTCAGAACACCCGTATTGTCAATGTGAGTAATACGAGCTTTGTACCAGTAGTGGCAGGGCATTACGCTAAAAATACCTACGCCTTTGAGCATACTCAAGGACATAAAAAAATGGATGCATTGCAAGCACCGATAGATGAAGATTATTTACCCACGATTGGTGCAAAGTTATTGGCTGGGCGTAATTTTAGCCGAACCTTGGACCAAACAAAAGGTGTAATTATTAATGAAACATTGGTGAAAAAACTGGGTTGGAAACTCAATACTACTGACCCTGCGCTTAACCCAATTGGTAAAAAAGTGGCGTCAAGATTTAACAAAAGTGGTAATCCTAACTTTGGTTATGAAGTAATAGGGGTGGTCAAGGATTTTCATTCTAAATCGTTGCATCAAACGATTGAACCGATGGTATTCCGTTACAAAAGCAATTCTTGGTTTGTGGTAGCACGTATTCAACCCAACCAAACTGCCGAAACAATGCGTTTTTTGCAGCAAACCTGGGAGCAGGTAGAGACATCTCATCCGTTTAGAGCCTTTTTTGTAGACCAGGAGTTTGCGCGTCAATATGCCGATGAAGAGAAACGAGGAACTGTTTTCTTTGCCTTTTCGGCATTGGCTATTTTCATTGCTTGCCTGGGATTGTTTGGACTTATATCGTTTGTAGTGCGACAACGTAACAAAGAAATTGGCATTCGTAAAGTATTAGGAGCTTCGGTACAAAATATTCTCCAGTTGATTTCTATGGATTTTATAAAACTGGTATTGTTGGCCAATCTATTAGCCTTTCCATTGGCCTACTATGTGGTACAGCAATGGCTCCAAAACTTTGCCTACCAAACCTCCATCAATTTGTTGATTTTTGTGGCTTCTGGCATCTTGGCTTTGATTATTGCTTTGCTTACCATTAGCACTCAGGCACTAAGAGCTACCCGGGTAAATCCTGCGGAGGTGTTGAAAGACGAATGATCTTTAAGTGAAAAACTAAAAGTGAAAAATGAAAAGTGGGCGCGAAGCGGTAATTAGTCCACAGTCGACGGTCGATAGTCCATAGTTTTGCGATGCATCGCGGAACCATTTAACAATGTAACAATAAGCGAAGCGAAACAATAGAATAATGAAACAATAAGCCGAAGGCGAAAAAATATAAAAACATTGAGTAAAGTAAATATATGGTTGAGGGAAGCAGGCCTGTTTGGGCTTTGCCTCCCTTTTTTTGTTGATGCTTGTTGGCTGCAATGCTGTTCAAAAACGTACGCAGGAGTGTATCATGGGTGTACAGTTTAAAAATACTATATGATTGATTATCAGTGTTTTAAATTTAAGGCAAGTACTTTGTATTTCTATAACCAAAGAAGATAACTATATAGCCATGTTTAGAAATTATTTAATGATTGCTCTGCGCAACTTCCGACGAAATCAGTTGTATGCTTTGCTCAACGTGATGGGGCTGGCCGTGGGAATTGCTTGCTTTTTGTTACTCTTTGTATACGTAAAGCACGAAACTAGTTACGACCAGTTTCATAGTAAAAACAAAAGCTTGTATCGGGCATTACTGCACCTCAAAGTTTATGATCGTGAAGTAAGCCAAAGTGCTACTTCTGCCTCTCTGGCACCTACAATCAAGAAAAATTACCCCGAAATAGACCGAGCAACGCGTTACCTAAATACCCAAGGTCTGCTAGGATACAACAACAAGCAATTGATCATAGAGAATATGGCTTTTGTAGACCCAGACTTTCCTCATATGTTCGATTTTGAGTTCATTCAAGGAAACCCCGCCAAAGCTTTGATCAACCCCAAATCCATTGTACTCACCGAAACCTACGCACGAAAGTTTTTTGGTAGCACCAAAAATGCCCTCAATAATGTACTAGAGGGGCAAAATGGGGAGAAGGTTACCGTGACCGGAATAGTGAAAGATGTGCCCTCTAATTCTATGATCCAGTTCAATAGCCTGGTATCGTTTAACTCTCGAGATACTACCAAAAACAACTTTATGAGCTGGGGGCGCAACTTTCTCCAAACCTATGTATTGCTAAAGCCAGGGACTGATTATAAGGCTTTTAATAAAAAATTAGGTGGGCTTCAGGCAGAACTCACCAAAAAAGGAATATTTGACGAACGCTATACCAAACGAGCATTGTTGCAGCCACTCAACGATGCGTATTTGGTAGGATACAAAGGGGCCAACCAAGGAGCTCAAAAGTTTGTGTACATATTTGCGGCGGTGGCTGGTTTTATCCTTCTTATTGCCTGTATCAACTATATGAATATGGCTACCTCGGGGGCAATGAATCGGGCCAAAGAAGTAGGTATTCGGAAAGTAGTGGGTTCTCACCGCAAACAGCTCATTACTCAGTTTATGCTAGAGTCTTTCTTACTGGTAAGTTTGGCTACTATATTGGCTCTCGTATTTGTAGAGTTAAGCCTACCTTACTTATCTACGCTATCGTCCAAACAATTAGTATTTGGTTGGACAAATATGGCAAACCTGGGACTTATTCTTGGGTTGGTGCTTGCCGTGAGTTTTTTAAGTGGACTATATCCAGCCTTTTTTATGTCGGCCTTCAACACCATTTTGGTGCTCAAAGGCAAATTTGTCCGCAATAGCAAAACTGCTCGATTGCGTAAGGGTTTGGTAGTTTTCCAATTTACCTTATCGGCCATTATCATTATCTCTACCTGGATTAGTTTTCAGCAGTTTAGCTTTATGATGAACAAAAACCTGGGCTATGACAATGAAAGAGTCTACATTGTTCCTTTTTATGATGGTGGTAAAAATGGGCAAAAGCTGAAATTGTTTAAAAACAAGCTTTTGCAAAACCCCAAGATAAAAGCCATTACTGCTTCGTCGGCCGTACCTGGGAGCCAAGAGTGGAACAACAACCTTTTTGATTTTGTGTACAAAGGGGAGAAAACAAGTATTACGGCAGATGTATTTTTAACCGAGGCCGATTATCCTGATTTTATGGGGATTAAAATGCTTAAAGGGGCTAAACTTTCGCCCAAAATGCGAAGCGATTCATCAGTACAGGTGCTTATCAACGAGGCATTTGTACAAAAAGCAGGATGGAAACTCAATTCAAATGACCCCACTCTCAACCCCATAGGCCAAAAGCTGGACAAAGGTCGTAGGACAGTGGTAGGTGTTTTCAAGAATATTCATATTCGGTCATTGCATTTCAAGATTAAGCCAATGGTCATTGCATATCGCCCGAAAGAAAACCTACAGTATATTTATACACGCTTACAGACTCAAGACTTATCACAAACCATTGCCAGTGTACAAGCCTCATTTAGCGACATAGAGAAGCGTATTCCTTTTGAAGGTTTCTTTATGGATCAAAAGTTTGCCAAAGAATACAACGAAGACCAAAAGAGAGTCAAGTTGTTTACTATTTTCTCTATACTTACGGTGATTGTGGCTTGCCTGGGGCTGTTCGGATTAGCCTCATTTACCATTGCTCAACGCACCAAAGAAATTGGTATTCGTAAAGTATTGGGCGCCTCTTTGGGGCAAATATTACAAATCATTACCCGAGATTTTGTGGTACTGGTAGTAGTAGCCAACCTTATTGCTATTCCCGTGGTGCTGTATTTTACCAGTCAGTGGTTAGACAGCTTTGCGTATGCGGCCAATATCAATTACCTCATCGTGTTTTTATTATCTGGGATTATCGCCGTAGGCATTGCTTTATGTACCATTAGTTGGCATGTATTGAGAGCCGCAGGGGTCAACCCGGTAGAAGTGTTGAAAGATGAATAGTTTTTAAATTAAAAATGCAAAACGTAAAATGAAAAATGGGCGCGAAGCGAGATTTAGGAGCAGGTATCAGGGAACAAGGGCGGCACGAAGCGCAGCTAAAGGCCAATAGCTAATAACCAATAGTGTATTCTCATATTTGCAAAACGTTGTCCTGAGCGCAGCCGAAGAAGCCAACAATTAATCATCGCATCGCGGAACAATAGAACAATGTAACAATAAGCCGAAGGCGTAACAATAGAACAATAAGCGAAGCGAAACAATAGAAATAGAAAGAAATTGAGTAAAGTAAATATATGGTTTAGGGAAGCAGGCTTGTTTGGGCTTTGCCTCCCTTTTTTTATGAATGAGATCGTAAACTTATGTTCGAAAACGTACACCCGTTTGTATCGAAGTTGAACTTCTGTTTTTTAGAAGTGTGCTGATTATCAGGGTTTTAATTTCCAGGCAGAAGTTTTGCCAATATATTTTTATAAAAAAACATCATTACCAAATCATTTACCATATAACCATACCTACCATGTTCAAAAATTATTTCATCATTGCCCTGCGAAGTTTCCGACGGAATCGCTTATATGCCTCACTCAATATTTTGGGGTTAGCTGTAGGTATTGCTTGTTTTATGTTGCTGTACATATACGTAAGCCACGAAACTAGCTATGACCAGTTTCACGCAAAAAGCGATCGCCTGTACCGTACTGTGCTACACCTTAAGATTTATGATCGGGAAATGAGTCAGGTAGCTACCTCCGCAGTATTGGCTCCTACGCTCAAAAAAGAATATCCAGAGGTAGAACGAGTAACACGTTTTATGTCTCGTCAAGGGCTGTTGAGTAATCAAAACCGAAAATTTGTGGTAGACGATTTGGTATTTGTAGATGCAGACTTTCTGGATATGTTCGACTTTGAGTTTATTCAGGGAAACCCACAAAAAGCCTTGCTAAATCCAAAATCTATTGTTTTAACTGAAACTTATGCTAAAAAACTTTTTAGAACGACTAAAAATATTTTGAATAAGACAGTAGAGGACAAAGAAGGGAGAAAGCTTGCGGTTACAGGAGTGGTGAAAGACGTACCCACCAATTCTTCTGTAAAGTTTAATGGCTTGATATCGTTTAACACGCAAGCTACCAACAGCACTATGTTTAAGGCTTGGAACAGTAACTTTTTGAATACCTATGTTTTATTAAAGAAAAATACAGATTACCAATTATTTAATAAAAAATTATATAGCCTAAAGGACAAGCTTACCAAAGAAGGTGTTTTTGACAATAAATTTAGCAAATTAGCTGCTCTACAGCCATTGAATGAGGTATACCTAAAAGGGTATGAAGGAGCTAACGAGGGAGCCCAAAAATTTGTGTTCATATTTATGGCGGTGGCAGGCTTTATTTTGTTGATTGCCTGTATCAACTATATGAATATGGCTACTTCGGGAGCAATGAATCGTGCCAAGGAAGTAGGCATTCGCAAAGTAGTGGGTTCACATCGCAATCAGCTGATCAAGCAGTTTATGCTAGAGTCACTGCTACTGGTAAGTATTGCCACCTTATTGGCGCTGACTTTAGTAGAACTCAGCCTACCTTACTTATCGGCGTTTTCGGGTAAACAACTCGTGTTTGCCTGGTTCAATGCCAGTAACATTTTACTCATTATCGCCCTCATTTTTGTTGTAGGCTTTTTGAGTGGTTTGTACCCAGCGTTTTTTATATCTGCCTTCAATACCATTTTGGTGCTCAAAGGCAAATTTATTCGCAATAGCAAAACTGCCCGTCTGCGCAAGGGCTTGGTGGTATTTCAATTTACTTTGTCAGCCATCATCATTATCTCTACTTGGGTGAGTTTTCAGCAGTTTGACTACATGATGAACAAAAGCTTGGGATATGATAACACTAAGGTATATGTAGTGCCTTTTTATGGTGCTGATAATACATCAAATAAGCTTCAGGTTTTTAAGAATAAACTGAGACAAAACCCAAATGTAAAAGCAATTGCTTCTACTTCGGCCATTCCAGGAGAGCAAAACTGGAATAGTAATGCTTATAGATATGTGCATCAGGGAGAAGAAAACAGTATCGTGGCAGATGTATTTTTGACAGATACTGATTATTCCAGATTTATGGGATTTAAGCTCTTGAAGGGTGAACAACTTTCTCCAAACATGCGAAGTGATTCCTCGATGCAGTTATTAGTCAATGAAGAGTTTGTGAAAAAAGCAGGATGGAACCTACGCTCCAATGATCCCAAAGACAATCCGATAGGTCAAAAACTAGAAAAAGGTCGAATGACTATAGTAGGTGTTTTTAAAGATGTACACGTGCGATCATTACATTATAAAATAAAGCCCATGATGCTGGTTTACCGTCCTAAGGTAGCTTTGAGGTATGTGCAAGTACGTTTGCAAACCAATGACTTATCAAAGTCAGTAGCTTCATTGCAAACTGCTTTTAGCGATGTAGAAAAGCGTTTTCCTTTTGCCGGGTTTTTTATGGATCAAAAGTTTGCGAAGGAGTACGTAGAAGATCAAAAACGGGTGAAACTCTTTACTATCTTTTCTGGACTTACCGTGTTGGTAGCTTGCTTAGGTTTGTTTGGATTGGCTTCGTTTACCATTGCCCAACGAACCAAAGAAATTGGTATTCGCAAGGTATTGGGAGCTTCTATGCAGCAAATACTGCAAATTGTTACCCGTGACTTTGTAGTACTGGTCGTAATTGCCAATCTCATTGCCATTCCAGTAGTACTGTACTTTACCAATGTATGGCTAGACCGTTTTGCATATGCTGCCAGTATCAATTATTTGGTCATCTTTTTCATGTCAGGTTTGGCTGCGGTGGGTATTGCTATGCTTACCATTAGTTGGCATGTACTCCAGGCGGCCCGTGTCAATCCAGTAGAGGTCTTGAAAGATGAATAGACGGCTATCGCCTTGAATGAAAAATTAAAAGTGAAAAGTGAAAAATAGCGCGAAGCGCGATTTAGGAGTAGGGATAAAGGAACAAGGGTGGCGCGAAGCGAAAACTTGGCGGGTCAAGCGAGTTCCCTCCTGCTTAGGAGGGCTAGGGTGGTATTTTAAGTGAAAAGTTGCGCGAAGCGAAGTTTTTTAAATTAAAAATGTAAAACGTAAAATTAAAAATGGACGCGAAGCGGTAATTAGTCCACAGTTGACGGTCGATAGTCTAATGCTGTTTCCTTAACACTTCCGAGTCCATATGGCGAGTCGAAGAAGTTCCCTCCTGATGATCAGGAGGGCTAGGGTGGTAAGCTATGTGAGTAACAAAATATCTTATGGAAACAGCATTGGTCAATAGTCCATAGTTTTGCGACGCATTGCGGAACCATTTAACAATAAGCGCAGCGGAACAATGGAACAATAGAAAAAAATTAACCATTAGAAAAAACATTGCCATGTTCAAAAGTTATTTCAAAAGAACTGTTCGTCACTTGCTAAGAGACAAGCTCTATACCTTGCTCAACATAGGCAGTCTTGCTTTGGGGTTGGCCTGCTTCATTTGGATATGGCTTTACATCAAACATGAGCAAGGGTATGATCAATACGCCACTCAAAGTGAACAGATTTACCGGGTTGTCACCGATTTTGAGACCAGTACAGGTACCAGCAATTATGCTACTTCAGCACCATTATGGGGGCCTTACCTTCAGCAAGACTACCCTGAGGTGACCAAGGCAGTACGTTTAAAACCTCTTGAGCAAAAAATGATGGTAAGTAGTGGCCAACAAAGGTTTTATGAAACTCAATGGGCATTTGCCGATCCTGATTTTTTTCAAATGTTTAGCCTTCCACTTTTACAGGGAAACAGAACCACTGCTTTACAGCAAAAACATCAAGTGGTGATTACTCAACGAATGGCTCAAAAGTATTTTGGCGGGGGAAGCCCGTTAGGCAAACAATTGACGCTAGATAATCGCCAGACCTTTACGGTAAGTGGAGTAATGGCTGATTTTCCAAAACAAAGTCACTTTCATTTCGATTTTATAGCTTCATTTAGTAGCACCCCCCAGATTTTTGGTGATAACTTCATCAAGCATAAGCGCAACCTTTGGGTACATACTTACCTGCAACTACGCTCTCAAACCAACAAAAAAATATTGGAAGCTCGTTTGCCAAGCTTTATTGATAAATATGTCGGATCGCAAAAACACAATGGTTTTAAGCTAACCGCTTATTTGCAACCCCTGACAAGCATTCACCTTGCAAGTCATCGTTTGCAAGAAATTGAAGCCAATACCCAACAAAGCACCTTGTACATTTTATGGATTATCGGAGGTTTTGTATTGTTGATTGCCATCACCAATTATGTGAATTTAGCTACAGCTCGTGCGGCGCGTCGTGCTAAGGAAGTGGGCATTACTAAAGTAATAGGAGGGCATCGTACCCAGTTAATGATTCAGTTTTTGAGCGAAGCGATTATGCTTACTTTTCTGGCTTTGGTATTGGCTGGGGTAGTATTAGAAATATCAACCCCTTTATTGACCAAATTATCAGGAAGCGTGCTATCACTGCGAGACTTGCTAACTCCAGCAATGGTTTGGCAATTACTGCTGCTTACTTTGGGAGTGGGGGTATTGGCAGGCGCCTATCCAGCATTGGTATTGGCTGGCTTTGATCCGGTAAAAGCTCTCAAGGGCCAGTTGTTGAACCGCCGCAAAGGAATGGGCTTGCGCAAAACTTTGATTATTACCCAGTTTACGGTTTCTATTACCCTGATGGTAGCCACGGTTGCAGTGTATAAGCAACTCACCTACATGCAAAACAAATCGCTGGGCTTTGACCAGGAACAAATTGTATTGGTAGACTTCCCTAATCGGGCCACGCGTAAAAATTACAAGGTCTACAAAAATGAGATTCTTAAGAATGCGGCAATTACCCGAGTTTCGGGCACCTCAGATGCTCCAGGAATTTCTACCAACGAACACGTATTTCGTGCCATAGGTCAAGGCATCGCCCATGATCGGGTAGTGCATCGGGCGTTTGTAGATTACGACTATTTTAAGACCTTAGAAGTACCTATCATCGCAGGGCGGGCTTTTTCCAAGAAATTTCCTAAAGATACCTTATCCGAAAAACTAGGAAGCACTATTGTGATCAATGAAACCGCTGTGAAGGCCTTTGGCTGGAAAACAGCCAGCGAAGCCATTGGGCAAAAGCTGCGTCGGGTAGAGCTATCTAAAAGTAAATATGAAATTGTAGGAGTGGTGAAAGACTTCCATACCGAATCTATGCACCAAAAGATTCAACCTACTTTGTTCAATTATGCTCCAGCGCGTCGTCAATCCCAAATGTTGGTGAAGTATCAAGGTGTAGCCACCCAAGAGGTGCTCAGTGGACTCCAGCAAAGTTGGCAAAAAATCAATCCAGCGTATAACTTTGCTTATTCTTTTGTAGATCAGAATTTTGCTAAGTTTTATACCCACGAAGTACGTCTGGGTAAACTCATGGGAGGCTTGGCGGTGATGGCTATCATCGTAGCTTGTATGGGTGTTTTTGGGCTGTCGGCTTACTTGGCTCAGCAAAGACAAAAAGAAATCAGTGTGCGCAAAGTGTTAGGAGCCAGTATACCCCATTTGTGGTATATTTTCGCCCGTCAATTTATTTACCTTATCATCATAGCGGGTATTTTAGCCACTCCGTTAACATGGTTTTTTACCCATAATTGGTTGCAAAATTTTGCCTATCGGACCTTACCTTCAGCGGGAGAGTTTGCCTTGATGGGAATGATTACCTTGATAGTAGCATTGGGTACAATTAGTTTTCATACCATACACATTGCCCGAGCCAACCCAGTAAAGGTATTGCGAAACGAATAAAGAGGGGCAATTCGGCGAAAATAACGCTCAGCTAAGCGAATACTTAAAGAGAAGACGATAAAAGAAGTTATCTAGAATAGAGTTTAGAATGATCAAACTGATGGAACTGTCAATAAGACCCTAGTGGGTTTTAGACTATACTACTGTGAATATTTATAATAATACCATATATTAAACATAACCTATAACCATACCTTACTCATGATCAGAAATTATTTTACCACTTTCCTGCGCAACATCAAGCGTAACAAAGTCTACAGCCTTATCAACATCTCTGGTTTGGCAGTAGGAATGACCTGCGCTATTTTGTTGTATTTGTACATTCGCCACGAAATGGGTTATAACCTGCATTACAAAGATGCAGATCGTATTTATCGAGTAGATGTCATATCTAGCCGTAAAGGAGTGGATAAATACCACGTAAATACCTCTGGCCCTTATGGTCCTACGCTGAAGCAAGACTATCCTCAGGTAGAAGCCATGACAAGGATGCGATTCTTAAGCCGAGAATTGATTGAGTACAACAATAAACGGTTATATGAGGAAAACATCTTTTCGGTAGGTCCAGGTTTTTTTGATGTGTTTAGCCATAAGTTCATCAAAGGAAATCCTAAAACGGCCCTAAAAGAACCCAATACGATTGTATTGACCAAGACCAGTGCAAAAAAGATCTTTGGTCGGGTAGCCGAAGCCCTCAATAAAGCCATTAAAGTAGAAGAAAAAACGTATCAGGTAGTAGGGGTGATAGAAGACTTACCTGATAATTCTGACATTCAATTCAATGCTGTACTTTCTTTTCCTAAAGTACTCCCCAAATTTTATGAGAAATGGGGTAGCTTCAACTTGTATACCTACATCAAGTTGCGTAAAGGGGTAGACGCGGTACAGTTTGAGCAAAAAATGCAGGAAATGCGGGATAAGTACATGCAGACTGCGATGAAGCGTTTTCAGGAAACTTATCGATCACTCTTATTCCCCTTGACCAAAATACACCTGTACTCCTCTAACCGACGCGCCAAAAAAAGTACAGGGATTCTCTATGTCTTTATTTTTAGTACCTCGGCCATTTTTATACTACTCATTGCTTGTGTCAATTATATGAATTTAGCCACTGCTCGCTCAGTGAATCGTGCCAAAGAAGTAGGGATTCGCAAGGCAGTAGGTTCTTATCGTCTGCAGCTGGTTCAACAGTTTCTTTTTGAAGCTTTTTTTACCGTGATATTGGCATTGCTGGTGAGTTTGGTGCTTGCCGAAATAGCACTACCATTGTTCAATAAAATTGCTTCTAAGAACCTGAGCTTATTATCATTGCTCAATGTCCGAGATGTTACATTTATTTTGGGAGGAGTATTACTGGTAAGTTTGATTAGTGGGAGCTATCCAGCTTTTGTGCTTTCTGGTTTTCGCCCGGTGATGGTGCTCAAAGGTAAATTTGGTAGCAACCGGAAAGGGATTTTACTACGTCGAGGGTTGGTGATTTTTCAATTTGCCATTTCGATTACGATGATCATTAGCACTTGGATGGTATCCAAGCAATTGTCTTATATTCATAATAAAAACCTGGGATATGCTAAAGATCAGGTATTGTATGTAACCATCAATAGCCCGAAAACCCGGAAAAAAATTGGTACCCTGCGTCAAGAACTTTTAAAGCATTCTCAGATTAGTGGAGTAACAGCATCATACTTGGTGCCTCATAGTGGTAGTTGGTCTAATGGAACGTATAGCTTGCAAAATCCAGACAATACCATGCGGCGAGCTGAGATTGACAATGCTCAGGTAGGACCTACTTTTGTGCAAACGATGGGTATAGGCATATTAGCAGGGAGTAATTTCACAGATGACAAAGCCGATAAGAATGGGGTACTGGTAAATGAAACCCTGGCAAAAATGATGGGCTGGAAAATTGGCGATCAAGGCAAGTTAAATCCTTTGGGTAAAATCCTGGAAACCGGCTTTGACGAGCAAGGGCGTGCCCGAATCAAATACCGAGTGATTGGGGTGATGCGTGACTTTCATTTACGTTCTTTACATCAAAGTGTATTGCCATTGGTTATTCGTAAAGCCATTGATCGAGGGTGGGCTTTGCTGGTAAGAGTCAAAGCACAAAACATACAACAAACAATGGCTTATATAGATAAAGTTTGGAAAAATGCTGACAAAGTATATCCATTACAAGCGACATTTTTGGATCAAACCTTTGCCAAACAATACCAAAAAGACGAGCGTCGAGGGATGATTTTTTATGCGTTTTCGGTGCTTACCATCTTCATTGCTTGTTTGGGATTATTTGGGCTGGTATCTTTTACAGTGCAGCAACGTACCAAAGAAATTGCTGTACGCAAAGTATTGGGTGCCTCCGAGCAAAGCATTCTCAAGATTATCTCTCGAGACTTTGTGATTTTGATTCTATTGGCCAATCTGGTGGCCTTTCCTGCCGCTTATTTTGTGGTGGAGAGTTGGTTGCAAAGCTTTGCTTATAGAACCTCTATGAGTGTGGTAGCTTTCGTTTTGGCAGGAGCCATTGCTTTATTAATTGCAGTATTTACCATTAGCATTCAAGCCCTGAAAGCTACCAAGGTAAACCCTGTCAATGTGCTCAAATATGAATAAGTAATTATTATCCCTCTGGAAAAGGACTGTTACATAATGTAGATGTACCTGAACTATGGATTTCAAGCAAGTTTTTCGCTCAGATACGTTTATATTGTATCTAACTGTTATAATGATACCACAATCAGAGAGACAATTACCGAGGTTTATGTATGAATAACTCCTGAGAATGAGCAAAGAGCATAGTGATAGTAGGTACCTTATTCGTTTAGAGGTAAGTTTATATTATTATCAGGTTAATTTGAGTGTTTAAAAACCTTTTCAATTCTTTGATTCCAGAGAAGAGAAATCAAAAAGAGTATAGTATACTAGTAAAATGAAAATCCTGAAAAAATGGTTTTATCACCTTGTCTCATATGTAGCCAAGGTGATAAAACCATTTTGACAGTATTTCAAAGGTATTTGTATTATATTTTGATAACTAATTTTGGACACTTGCCAAGCATAAAAAATTTATGATTTTTGTTTCTCTGTAATTGTCATAGATGACAAACATTTCGTTAACATTCAAATAAAAAAGTAATCAATAAATTACCTAAAATTGTTAATGACCACTTGTTAGTTTACTTCGTTTAAACACCTAATAAGGGGGAGATTAGGCTATTATTTCAACTTTACTTATCAGTTTTTAGGCTTTCATTCCTCCATCAACTCTTAATTCCTGCCCATTAATATAACTACTGTCATCACTGCATAACCAAACAATGCTTTTGGCGACTTCTTTAGGTTGTCCAAATCGTTGCATAGGAATCAACTGTTTAATTATTTCAACCGATGCTGGGTCTCCCATTGTGAGATCATCTGCCATAGGTGTTTCAATAATTGCTGGACAAATGACATTTATTCGAATGTTGAATCTTCCATATTCTTGCGCAGCAGCCTTAGTAAGTCCAACTACGGCATGTTTACTTGCGGTATAAGCACTTAGGTTTCTAGCACCGCTAATACCTGCTAATGAGGAAACATTCACAATAGAACCACCATTTCCCTGTTCATGTAATATGCGTAAGCCTTCTTTCATACAATAAAAAACTCCTGTTTGATTAATGGCCACTACTTTTTCATACATTTCATCAGAATACTCATGTGTAAGGTTGACTTCCCCATGAATTCCAGCATTATTTACCAAACAATCTAGTTTTTTATGTAAACTGAGTGTTTGAGCAAAGATGGCTTTTATGTCTTCTTTGTTGGCTACATCACAGTAAATGAACGAAGCAGTACCTCCATTTTTGATGATTTCATTAACAGTGGCTTCTCCTCCTTCTTGATTAACATCTGATACGATAACTTTGGCTCCCTGAGATCCAGCTAAAATGGCGGTGGCTTGGCCAATACCTGAACCAGCCCCAGTAATTATGATTACTTTATCTTTCATGTTTTAAAGTTAATTATTTACTCCACTAGTTAAAGAAATATTAGGTGTTTTTAGGAGCCTCATTAAATTTCAATAAAAAGGGGCGTTGATCCTTAACTATATTATAAGTATCAAGCGTTTAATATTTATTTTTCTAGAGCATTCGCTCCAATTGAATCAAAGCCATCCCCCAGGAATCGTCAATTGAGGACTGGACTTCTACGTCAAACAATTCATTCATAAAATCATCAAACATCAATTGCTTGTGCAACCAGACAAAGTTTTTCATGTCAAAAATATCGACTAGGTTAGTGCTTTTATCCCAAATAAGTGGGAACTCCTCACTGTTTTCGGCCAACACCAAGTGAATGGCGTGATAAAAAGGAGGGAGGTTGTTATCGTATATATCCTTAAGGTACATTTGCCAGAAGGAATTTCTTTCGTGAATTTCGTCTAATTGATACCAAGTGTAATCTCCCAGCATACCACCATCACAAATATTATAGAATCCTGTGATTTCGTCAGAGTGTGGTAAATCAGTTGGAAAGGGGAAGGAGGTCGGGGCGTGTACTTCATAACCCACAAGTGGGAAATCTTCTTTAGGTTTTTTACGGTCGGCTAGGGTTTGTAAAGCTAATTTCCAGTTTTTCATATGCATACAATTAGGTTGCAAGAAGCAGCAACCTAATTGCAGCAAATAGCTTACCTTTTTCGGTTATTTTTGCGAAAACGTTATAGGTGAAATTACACCTATTAGTATCAAACATCAAGCAACCATTCTCGTGCTTCTTGTTCATCTTCAAAATAGCGAGTAGTTAGTTCAGATACTTCATTTTCTTCCATAGCCTGCTCAATTGAGAGCTGACTTATGAAGTCTTCACTGGTAATAATGGCCGTTTTAATATCTTGTGGTGATTGACCTTGCTTTTCTAAAAGTTTTACGAGCACCGATGCAACATTACTAGCTTGCCATTCTTGCATTTCAGGAGACATGCTAAAGAGAAAATCACGGTTATCTAACAGATAGTTGAGAAGAACATAGTTTTTCTCTGTGATATATTCTAACATGTAAGTTATAGTTTCTTTGTATTCTTCCTCCTCCATATCTTCACTTTCAGGATACCAATATTGTTCATATAGTTCCAAGTCTTCATCAAAGAAAATAGAAGTATATTTATTCTCGATTATTGTAACTTTTGACATTTTTAAATTTAATTTTTATAAATGAAATATCAATTTAAAAAGATTTTGCAAAGTAATAATCTTTATAAATTAAGCAAGCCCTAATAACCATTTTCGAGCTTCATCATTATCATTAAAGTATTGAACTACCCCTTCTGCAACTTGATCCTCTTCCATTGCTTGTTCTAACGAAAATTGTGTGGAAAAATCCTTGCTTTTGATTATAGCTACTTTTAAAGTACCCAATTGAGCAAAAGTAGGAGAAATAGTAGCAGAAGACCAGTCTTGAAGCTCAGGTGTCATGGTATGTAGGCGGTTGAATAAATTTATAATTATATAGTTTACCTGGTTATATTTTTGAATAATCAAATCACGGTCATGAAGCATTAAGGTTTTATACTCTTCGTCATCCATTCTATCACTTGCCTCGTGCCATATGATTTCATATAGTTTTAAATCTTCATCAAAATACGAGGTAAAGTACTTGTTAACTTCCTCAGAAAGTTGAGTAATATTGGACATGATCTGCGGGTGTTGAGTAATGATGATCTAATAGTTCATATCAATTGATCTTAATCATAATTGAGTATCCAATAGCCATTCTTTGGCCATTTGTTCATTATCAAAATGTCTGGTAATGGCAATATCTTCTGATACACTATCTTCTTCAAAAGCCTGTTCAAGTGAAAATTGCGTAGAAAAATCTTGACTTCTTACAACTGCAATCTTAAGCTTAGTGATTTTTTCTAAAAAAAAGGGGGCAATGTTTGCACTAGACCACTCTTGTAATTCAGGTGACATGGTATCCAGGCGATTCTGAAGGTTTACTAATACCAAATTTATTTGCTTGTACTTAGCTAAAGTACTTTTTTCATTAAGCAAGTACTTTTTGTACTCTTCTTCTTCCATGTCCTGACTCGCTTCATGCCAAACAATCTCATATAATTTTAAATCAACATCAAAATATGAAGTGAAATAGAGATTTTCAGCAGCGGAAATTTTAACTTTTGACATTGTTGTTAAATGATGAGTAAATGAAACACAAATTACATGTAATATTACTTGCTTGAGATTTAGCAAGATGAATTCTAAGTTACTATACACTAAACAATCACTTCTTCATTTTTTACCTATCTGCAAAATAATAAGTGGATTGCTTAGATACGCCTTATCCTTTTATTTAGTTATAGGCAAGTTTTGCTGTGTATCCAGAAGTTTGTGAAAAGAAATTTAAACGTTGAGCAATCATAATTCAGGTGAATTATCAAGAGAGGCTTCCGACTGTGATTGAAAGCTGTACTATATACAATATAATCTTTTTATTTGATGAAATTTACAACCTAGGTTTATTTATATTTGTTTTCAATGATTGTGATCCAGCTTATTGCTTCAACGTATTTGATTAAACATTCATACTCTCAAAACTGATCAGTGGGTATTAGGTAATTCCCTTTGTTAGTCATTCTTTTTGCAAACTAGCAAGATGCTATATTTGTTGCAAGTGAATTTAATAGAAAAATTATAATTTAAAACGATGATAGTTGTCAAATAAAAAGAAAATTAATCATACATTATTCGTCGTACTTAACATCTAATAGGTAGATAAAAGGAAAAGGTTTTACTGGCTGGTTGGTTGCTAGTTTATACATAAGTCTTGTAGTAAGTGAGGCCGCTAAGTTTGCACCTACAGACAGTTGAGGTAGAGAGGCTTCTTCCTCTTCCTCAAACTTCCTGGTAATATCCCAAAACCATTGTATGCTCGTATAATTATCTTCAATTTGTTTTCTCGCAAATTCTAAACACTCAGCAAATGTAGGATATTCACCATTCTCTTTTTTGATAATTTCATTGAACTTTTGTTTTTCTTCTTCTACTAAAAAAGCAGTGGCTACCCAACTATAATTTCCAGGGTGAATAGATTTAATTCCTCTTTCTATACAGGCATCATCAAATACAAATGGGGCAGCATTATCAAAATCAAGAGCATTTATTGCAATATCATATTTGACATGCTTATTGTCCTCAAAAAAAGCCTCGATACTATTTTCATCTAAAAAAAGGTTGTGCGATGATATTTGTACATTAGGGTTTATTGCTTGTAACCTTCGAGTAATCGATTCAACTTTCAATAAGTTCAAGTCGCCCATATCATAATTTTGGCGATTTAAATTTGATACTTCCACTCGGTCCATGTCTATGAAAGTAAATTTTTCAAAACCAAGTCTGAGTGCCACTTCTGCTATTACACTTCCCAAGCCAACGCCTCCAAATAATATATGAGTATCTTTAATCTTTGCTTGATCTTCACTACTGATAAAAGGAATGTTTTTAGTATATCGAGTTTTCATTGATTAAAAAAGGGTTAAATAAGCCTCAAAAAGTTTGAGGCTTAAAGGAGATAGTAGTATTCTTAGGTTTAAAATTATACCAATACAGAGAATTTAGAGAAGCTTCTTAAAGCAACTACTTCAGAATTGAATACCAATGGATTTTGTGGATCAAGTCGCAAGTTTGGAAACCTTGCAAAAAGCTCTCGGAAAGCAATCGTCATTTCTTTAATCGCCAAATGTCTACCAAGACAATAATGTACCCCTGTTCCAAAACCTAAATGAGATTTGGTGTTTTCACGACTAAAATCCATTTTTTCTGGATCTGGAAAAACGTCTGGGTCAACACTGGCAGAAGCAAACGAAAGAGCTAAAATCTCATCTTTTTCTATTTTCTGTCCAGAGACCATCATTTCTTCAGTAGCAATTCTATAGGCAAATTGTAATAGTGGGTTTAAACGAATTGCTTCGTTAATAGCATTTTCAATGAACTCATCATTATCTAAATTAGCTTTGAAGGCTTCAAACTTATCTTTATTTTCATCTTGGAGCAAAGAGTACAAGATTAAAGGTACTTGGTAAGATATGCTTGTACTACCCGTAGCGATAAGCACTGACGCAATACTGGCCACAGCCTCAATAGAAGTATCTTCATCTTCTTGTTGTTCTGATTTAGCCAGCATGTAACTCAGCATGTCCTCTTTAGGATTTTTTAAACGTTCGTGAGCTAATTCAAGTAACATTTTATCAAGGTCATCATTAGCCTGATTGCCTTCTGTAAACATTTTTTCTACTTCTTCCTTTTCTTGAGTATCCCATATTCCAGTAGTTAGTTGTTCTATTTGATGAAACGTATGTATGAATTCATCATATCGATCATCAGGAACTCCTACTAAAGTAGCGATCCCCCGATAAGGGAAAGTTGCGGCAAACTCTTTATATAAATCAAAAGACGTTCTGCCTTTTAGCTTATCTAATTCTTCACTTATTATACGAGTAAGTACTTCTTCATATCCTTTAACTGCTTTTGGGGTAAAAGCCTTGGCTGCCACTTTTCTACGTTTAGTGTGTAAGGGAGGATCTGTTTGACCTAATGCAGGTTCATTATATTTGGTATGTTTTTCTGTGATGCTCATATCAACCCCTGCCCTCTGCAGTTGTTTATCTAATAGTGGAGCTTTATTGGCCGTAATTGTTTTGGTATTTTTAAGAATAGTGTCAACATCCTTGTATTTTGTAACAAATGTGCCAAGTAAATATTCTGATTGGAAGAAAGGACATTTTGTTCTTAATTCCTCCAGAATAGGTTTGGGGTTTGTTGTCATCTCGATAGATCTGAGTTTCTCATCCCAGTGATTTTCAGCCATAACAGTATTATTTGGAAGTGAATGATTGAGAATATGTATTATATATACCTTACTAAATTAAAAGATAGAAAATTACACAAATACTTACGTGGATACCTGTATAACGTGATTCAATGTAGTGATTCAAGAATTTAAAAACAAGGCAATGTAAGGTTATGCCCAACAATAAAAAACCCCTTGCTGTCAACAAGGGGTTTGGTAATTATTTTAAGTGATTTAGACTGATTTTTACAAATCTGAGAAGTCAAAATCGTTCAAAAATGCCGTAGTAAAGTTACCAGCTTTAAACTCCTCATTATCCATTAATTTGATGTGGAATGGGATGGTTGTTTTGATTCCTTCAATGACAAATTCTTGTAAAGCTCTCTTCATGCGAACCAAGGTTTCTTCACGAGTTTGAGCCGTAACAATCAATTTGGCAATCATTGAATCATAAAATGGAGGAATCTCATAACCTGCATAAATATGGCTATCTACCCTTACTCCGTGCCCACCTGGAATGTGGAGGTTAGTGATTTTACCAGGAGAAGGTCTAAAACCTTTAGCAGGATCTTCGGCATTGATACGACACTCCATAGAGTAAAGATTAGGCGTATAATTTTTGCCTGAAATTTCAATACCTGCTGCAATTTTGATTTGCTCTTTAATGAGGTCAAAGTCGGTTACTTCTTCAGTAATGGGATGTTCTACCTGAATACGGGTATTCATCTCCATAAAGTAAAAGTTATTGTATTTATCTACCAAAAACTCCACCGTTCCTACGCCTTCGTATTTGATAGCCTGTGCCGCCTGAATGGCTGCCTGACCCATTTTTTCTCTCAATTCAGGAGTCATAATTGGAGAAGGAGTTTCTTCTACCAATTTTTGATGGCGACGTTGGATTGAGCAATCTCTTTCAGACAAGTGACAGGCCTTACCAAACTGATCCCCTGCAATTTGAATTTCTACGTGACGGGGTTCTACCACAAATTTCTCCATGTACAATCCCCCATTACCAAAAGCGGCTTCTGCTTCTGCTTTAGCACTACCCCAGGCATTGTCAAACTCGTCTTCGCTGTTGATAATACGCATACCGCGACCACCACCACCAGCTGTTGCTTTGATAATTACCGGATAACCAATTTCGGCTGCCAACTTCTTACCTTCTTCCGCAGATTCTAGCAGACCATCAGAGCCAGGAATTACCGGTACTCCTGCGGCTTTCATCGTATCTTTGGCAGATGCTTTATCTCCCATTGAGTTGATCATTTCAGGAGAGGCTCCTATAAACTTAATGTCATGCTCCGCGCAAATACGTGAGAAATCTGCGTTTTCTGATAAGAAACCATAACCAGGGTGAATAGCATCTGCATTGGTGATTTCAGCAGCAGCGATCAAGTTAGGCATTTTTAGGTAAGAATCTTTACCAGAGGGAGGACCAATACATACTGCCTCATCTGCAAAACGTACATGCAAGCTACTTTGGTCGGCTGTAGAGTATACGGCTACAGTCTTAATACCCATTTCTTTGCAGGTGCGGATGATACGAAGCGCGATTTCGCCTCGGTTTGCAATTAATATTTTATTAAACATAGAAGATGTTTCGTTGCTAATAAATGATCGTGTGTTTCCCGCAATATGTAAGTTTGGGATAAAAAGCCTTAGGTAAACTATTTAGGCTGTACTAAAAACAATGGTTGATCGTATTCCACAGGAGTGGCGTTGTCTACCAATATTTTTACTATAGTACCAGATATATCTGATTCTATCTCATTGAATAACTTCATAGCCTCAATGATACATACCGTTTGGCCAGCCTCTACAGTGTCACCAATGTTAGCAAATGCTGGAGAATCAGGATTTGAGGAACGATAAAAGGTTCCAATCATTGGCGATTTGATAGCTACCAAATTGCTTTCGTCAGCATCAGTACTTGCTGCGGGTGTTTCGGTGGCAGCAGGCGTAGCTTGAGGAGCTGGAGTGGGCGCAGCGACAGCCACTGGAGCAGGAGTAGCAGCTACTACTGGAGTTACTGCGGCTTCAGTTACGGTTACATTGTTACGCTTTACGCTAATTTTGAAGTCTTCAGACTCAATGTTTACTTCTGCCAGTCCCGACTGGGCAATAAAATCTATCAAATCTCTGATTTCTTTTGCTTTCATAAGTCTTGGGTTTTATATACTTAAAATTAAGTTGTTTAAAGGAAACTATAAATAATGATAAAAAATAAAACTTTGTAGAATTATTTCCCGTCATAAGCCCATTTAAGGTAAATAGCTCCCCACGTAAAACCACCACCAAAGGCAGCGAGTATTGTATTGTCTCCTTTTTTTAATTGTGGCTCATAATTCCACAAGTTCAAAGGGATTGTTCCATTAGTTGTATTGCCGTATTTATGGATGGTCATCATCACTTTTTCAGAGTCCACTCCCGTGTCTAGCCCCATTCTTTTAGCGGTTGCATCCACAATCCGGCGATTCGCCTGGTGAGGGTTCAACCAGTGAATAGTATCAGCCGTTAAATCGTTACGCTTCATCACATCCAACACCACTGCACCCATATTTTCTACAGCGTGCTTAAATACGTGCTTACCTTCCTGATAAACAAAATGCTCTCGGTTTTGCACTGTTTCTGCTGTAGGTGGACGGCGGCTTCCTCCTGCTTTTTGATGGAGGTGCACCCATCCTGCACCATCTGATTGCATCACAGCATCTTGAATACCGAAGCCCTCCTGATCTGGTTCCAGTAAAACAGCGCCTGCACCATCCCCAAAGATAACACAGGTAGTGCGGTCGGTATAGTCAATAATAGAAGACATCTTATCAGCTCCCACTACTACTATTTTTTTATAGGCACCTGTTTCTATAAATTGAGCCGCGGTATACAGTGCATAAAGAAAACCAGAACAAGCTGCCTGCATATCGTAATTGAATGCTTTTTTAGCCCCTACTTCGTTGGCAATAAGATTGGCCGTGGCAGGAAACACCATATCTGGGGTAGTAGTGGAGCAAATCAAAAGATCAATATCCATTGGATCTGTATTGGTCTTTTCCAATAGGCCTTGCACAGCCTTTGCCCCCATAAAAGAAGTACCTAACCCTTCTCCCTTCAATATTCGTCTTTCTTTAATACCTGTACGGGTCATGATCCACTCATCGGTTGTATCTACCATCGTAGACAACTCTTCGTTAGTCAACACATAATCTGGAACATATCCTTGCACTCCGGTAATAGCAGCTCTTATTTTTGTCATGAGTAATAATTGGATTAAGCTTTTATTCGCAAAAAGGGTAGTTTTAGATCATTTTACTGATGATTCCACAATAAAACTTTCTCTGATTTTTTCTGTAATCTCGGTTTCAGTGATTCGTTGGGCCAACAAGATGGTATTTTTTATGGCCACATCGTTAGAAGCACCATGGGCAACCACTACGTTACCATTTACTCCCAGTATAGGGCTTGCCCCTACTACATCAGAGTTGAAATTATCAAAAAAGGTATCGTTGATGTTCCGTTTCTTGATAATATCGAACATTGATTCGGCCATTTTTACAATGACATTACCCAAGAAACCATCACATACCAATACATCGGCATCATCATTAAAGAAGTAACGCCCTTCGATGTTACCTACAAAATTGATGTGTTTATGATTGGTCAATAACTTGAATGCTTCTTTAGTAGCCAAATTACCTTTTTCTTCTTCTTCTCCCAAATTTACCAACCCTACTTTGGGCTGATCCATTTGCAATACATGTTGGCAAAAAAGGCTTCCTAATTGGGCAAATTGGGCCAATATATCAGGTTTGCAGTCAGTGTTGGCTCCAACATCCAAAATAATACCGCGCTTACCACTTACTTTAGGTACATAAGCCATAATGGCTGGACGTATAATACCTGGAATAAGTTGAATGCTAAACATAGCGCCTACCATCATAGCGCCAGTATTACCAGCACTGCAAAAGGCATCTATTTCTTGATGTTTGAGGAGACGATAACCCGTAGAAATACTTGATTGAGGTTTTTTCTGTAGTGCTTTGATGGGGTTTTCTCCCATCTCAATAAAGTCGGGGGCGTGTATTATTTCTACGTTAGATGGGATGGAGGCATTAATGGAAGAAAAGGCAGTTTTTACTGCCTCTTCCTGTCCAATCAGAACAATTTTAGTATCTTCTTTAACTTCCTCAGAAGCTAGTAAAGCACCTTTTACAATAACATCAGGGGCGAAATCACCACCCATTGCATCTAATGCAATTTTCATGTCCGGCTTATGGGTTTAGACCTATAATATAATGTTTTACACTATCCTTCTATCTTTCACCCAAGTTTGTGAAAACACAAACCACCCCAACAGAGGCCTCAAAAACCCGTGATTTTTAGGTTTTGATTAAGCTATGAAACTTCTAAGTCCCGATACATCGGGGAGGCGATGAAGGTACTTTTTTTACAAAAGTTGGACAGCGTAATAAAGTTTGCAAATGAATGTAAACTTTTTTGGAAAAAGAAAAGAAAAAAGGATTTTAGTGATTTTTCTAATCGCTTACGCTATTGGCTCGTAGTTCTCTACGATCATTTTTCCTTTGTAATATAGGTTTCCGTCCACTACATAAGCACGGTGGTACAAGTGCGCCTCACCAGTGTTTTGGCATACTGCGATGGTACGCTCAGTAGCTTTATAGTGAGTTCTACGTTTGTTACGTCTTTGTTTAGAAATTTTGCGCTTTGGATGTGCCATGACACTCTTTCTTTTTTAAGTTTTTAAACTAAAACTACTCAGGAAATAAACCCAAACCGGATTAGATCATACAGTAGGTATTATTCTCCTTTATTTTTTAAATTTTTAAGCTTTTGCCAGCGAGGATCAATATTCTCCTCGTCGGTTTGCTCAGTACTATCAGATGATTCAGAACTATAGATAAAGGTAGAATTATCGTCCTCCTCTTCGTCTTCTAAATCTTCCAACACTTCTTGCTGAAACCTGGGGTGTAGTTTTTTCATCGGAATAGCTAATCCAATAAATTCGTACACATATTGAGCAACGTTGATTGTTTGGGTATCACGATGAATCATCTCCATCTCATCAGACAGAGGTTCATTGTAATCGCCAAACTTTAAAATTAGGGTTTTCTCTACCTCAAAAGGAAAATCAAACAGCTCCAGACTACGATCACATTCAAGTTCTAGCTTGCCTTGAATATGAAAATCTAATTTCAGCAGGGTTTCAGACTTCTCGAGGTTCAATAGTACTTTAAATTCACCTTTCTGAACCAGACTGTTGGGAAAAGCAGTAAAAAAATCACTACGTGAATTAAACTCGTAGCGATGCTCTCCCAGAGCCATTTTATATAGCTCTATGTCATAAGTTGCTATTTCTCTCACAGTTCCTGCCTTGAAAATGAATGCGCAAATTTAGTGAGATTAATTTTAATTAAAAAAAAAAATCATTTATTGTTACAGCTTGCTTGTTACATTGTTCCGCCTTCGGCTTATGGCCCCGACTTGTCGGGATTTGCAACTATATTGCTCTATTGTTTCGCAATGCATCGCGGAAAAATAGAAGGATGAAACAATAGAGCAATAGCATAGTATAACAATCCAAAATTCCCTATCTTTTTACTATTGTTAGTGTTTAAGCGAAGCGCCACCAACAACTTAAAGCCTTCAGAATCGTGTATTGTGCAACGCATCGCGGAACAATAAAACAATAGAGCAATGTAACAATACAATCACACAGTTGTAAATCCCGATTCTATCGGGGGAATACAAAATTCCTTATCTTTATCCTCAAAAAGTTAAACAAAACTTGAAAAGACGATATGCCCCAATTCCAAACCATAGAGCAAGCCTTTGAGTGGTTTTTAGAGAATGTATATCCCAATTTGTCATCAGAAGATAAACATATCTTGAGAAATGCGAAGTATGCCTTTTATAAAGAGGATTTAAAAATATCTACGAAACGCATGAATAGGATTTTGAGAGAATACAGCACCTTTAAAGTTATGTATGATGTAGAAAAATAATAAAATCTCCACTATATATGATATAGTGGAGATTTTATTCTATATTTGTTATGTCTTTTCAAGTGAAAAGATGCCCCGAGATATGAGCGTAGGAACTTGATCTCGAGGCTTGTACAAAATTAATTATACAGACATGCAAGATACTCAAAAATTGAATGGGCAGGAAAGCTATGCCCAAAAAGTAGAGATACCTACACCAAACTCAATGCAATTAGTATTGCTCCAAAAAAGCATTCATGCTCGACTCGAGCGATTGGTGTTTGAAGCCGAAGAACCGCTCAACACCTACCCCAAACCTTACGAACCTTTGACTAAAGCTACGGCCCAACAGCTAGAAGCTCGTTTGCAAATGTTGTACGACGAAGTACGTTATCTGATGAATGAAGTACAACTTTGTGCTTTTTTGAGGACGCTATGATTTTTATTTTAGACCTGACAGGTTTCCAAAACCTGTCAGGTCTGGCTATGCATCGCGGAACAATAGAACAATTACACTGCTTCCTTCTGATGAAATTTACGGTTTTTGACTATATCACAAGCCACAAAAATAGCCTCTCGGAATGAACTTTCATCGGCTAAGTTTTTCCCCGCAATTTTGTAAGCGGTACCGTGGTCGGGTGAGGTACGCACAAAGGGTAGTCCACAAGTATAATTGACTCCTTGCTCAAAAGCCAAGGTTTTGAAAGGTACCAAGCCTTGGTCGTGGTACATCGCCAATACAGCATCAAACTTGCGATAATCGTGGGTGCCAAAAAAGCCATCCGCAGGGTAAGGCCCAAATACCAGACTTCCCTTTTTCTTCATTTCTATAACGGCTGGTTTAATAATTTGCTGCTCCTCATTGCCTAGCATGCCTTCTTCGCCCGCGTGAGGGTTGAGTCCTAGCACCGCTATTTTGGGCTTTTGAATGTTAAAATCCTTTTTGAGGGTATTGAGTAGCAAGTTAACTTTGGTAAATATCTTATCTCGGGTAATTTGGTTGCTTACCTCACTCAGAGGAATATGTCCAGTAAATACGCCTACCTTCATGGCAGGGGCCACCATCATCATCAGGCTTTCGTTGATGCCTGCTTCTTTAGTAAAATATTCGGTGTGGCCCGGAAAGTTAAAATCAGGGCTTTGGATGTTATTCTTATTAATAGGAGCTGTAACCACGGCATCTATCAATCCTTGCTTGAGGTCTTTGGTAGCAGCCACGATAGATTCTAAGGCAAACTTACCTGCGTTTTCGTTGACCATGCCCGGTACAATGTCGGGGTTTTTTTGAGCGGTGCAGTGTACCAGATTGGTTTTCTTAAAGCTTATTTGGGTAATACGATTGACCTGATTGATGTACCAACTATCGAGACTTAGAAGCTTGCGGTATTTAGAAATAACGGTCATAGACCCATAAATTACTGGAGTGCATACCTGTAATATGCGCTTATTGGCCAATGCTTTTAGAATTACCTCGGTACCCACTCCATTGTAATCTCCCATGGTAATTCCGATGATGGGTTTGTTATCTTCTGACGACATGAATAATTATGAATTATGAGTTATTAATGATTAATTGAGTAGCCACTCAATTTGCTACTGTATTGATTAGGTGTTGGAGTTTTTGGGGTTAGATTATCTTCCCAAGATGAGTGGTCGATGGCTACCTCGTATATAACCACTGACCATTCACCATTATTATTTATTTTACAAAACCAGTGAGGAAGTGATACATAAGCCGGACTCCTGAGCCGGTACCATTTTTACCTTTATAAGTTTGGGGTTTATGCAAAAATGCCGTTCCAGCAATGTCCATATGAATCCAAGGATAGTTTTCTTCTACAAAATGCTCTAGAAATTTACCAGCAATGATTGCTTGGGCCTCGGCCGTACCTAGATTGTTGATATCGGCAATGTCAGACTTCAGTGGCTCACCGTATTCGTCCCATAAAGGGAATTCCACCATTCTTTCGTAGGTTGCTTCACTGCTTTCTATCAATTGATTTTTAGTAGTTCTTTCGGCGGTGCCCATCATGACGAGTGCTTCGTTGCCCAAGGCCCGTACTGCAGAACCCGTAAGGGTGGCGAAGTCAAGCACCAGGGTAGGGTTAAATCGACGGGCATAAATCAAGGCATCGGCAAGGATTAAGCGACCTTCAGCATCGGTATTCATGATTTCCACGCTTTTGCCATTGGCATAAGTAATCACATCTCCAGGAGCAATGGCATTGAGACCAGGGCGGTTATCGGTTGCGGGAATTAACCCAATGACGTATAATGGTACATTGTTTTTGGCCAAAGTATACAGGCTACCTACCACCGCAGCTGCGCCTCCCATGTCAGACTTCATAAAGTCCATAGATTTACCGGTAGGCTTGAGCGATAGTCCACCAGTGTCATATACTACTCCTTTACCTACCAATATATAAGGTTGTTCGTTGACTGCGTTTGCTGGCTTATGGGTCAAAATATTAAAAGTAGGAGGGTCTACACTTCCTTTGTTGACCGTAAGCACTCCTTCCATATTGTGGGCAGTAATCTGCTCTTTGTCAAGCACCTCTACGCCAAATCCAGCTTCTTGCCCCAGTTTCTTGATTTCTTCGCTTAACTGAGGGGCAGTTAGGTACACAAAAGGTTCATTGACCAAATCTCGGGCTACAAAAGTACCCGCCACTACATTTTCCAATTCCTGAAGTTGATCAGTGGTGATAGCAGAAGAAATGACCGAGAGTTGTTGTAAGGTATGAGGGGTAGGCTCCTTTTTATATTTCAAAAACTGATAACTACTCAATAGCAATCCTTCGGCTACTTCCAGTGCCTGGGTGTTTTCAAGAGAGGCAATCTGTAATTGGGTAAGTTTCTCTTTGCTTATGATGCCCCAAAGCGTATGCCCAGCTTTGCGGAGTGCTTCAGCGGTGTAATAAGCAGGCTTGCTATTTTGTGGTTGGTATACAAAGAAAGTATGGTGGGTGTATTGATTCAGATGAATTACTTGAGGACGTTGCTTGTTTTTTTCATCTATCTGACTTTGAACATATTGCCAGGCCTGGTCATTGGCACAATAGCTTTGGGCTTGTTGTATGTCTTGAACAACAACTACCAAATGTTGCGCTGAATCAATTTCTGATTGGAGTGTAAGCTTTATTTGCATAAGAATAACTGTCAGTTTTAAACCACAAAACTATAATAATTGTGTGGATTACGTAGCTTTGTATTTTACAGAATTGAAAATTTAGTTTAGAATCTACATAATTTCGGACATGGTTAAGCCTAAAAAACACCTGGGTCAACATTTTTTGACGGATTTATCTATTGCAGAACGTATCGTAGATCAGTTGCAATTGCATCGTGGGTATACTCATCTGGTAGAAATTGGCGCAGGTACTGGGGTATTGACCGATTTTTTACTGAAGTCCGATAAGTTTACTACGCATATTATAGAAATAGATACCGAGTCGGTGCACTATCTGCAAAAACACTATCCTGATTTGGCGCCTCGTATTACCGAAGGCGACTTCCTGAATACTGACTTGGGGGCCTTATTTGATCAACAACCGATAGGTGTTATTGGTAATTTCCCTTATAATATTTCCTCGCAAATATTTTTTAAAGTACTGGATCATCGGCAGCAGGTACAGGAAGTAGTGTGTATGTTGCAAAAAGAGGTAGCCGAACGTATTGCTGCTGGACCGGGAAGCAAAACTTATGGCATTTTGAGTGTGTTGTTGCAAGCTTATTATGACATTGAGTATCGATTTACGGTGCCCCCTGAAGTATTTGATCCACCCCCCAAAGTACATTCAGGAGTGATTACCTTGGTAAGAAACGAGGTAGAAAAACTGGATTGTGACGAGAAATTATTTAAACGTATTGTCAAACAAGGGTTTAACAACCGTCGCAAAACTTTGCGTAACGCCTTAAAGTCAATTCAATTGCCTGAAACATTGAAACCTCTCGAGTTGCTCAACCAAAGAGCAGAGCAATTGTCGGTGGCTGATTTTGTAAGTTTGACTCAAGCTTGGCAAGAGGCAACAGGTGCTTAAAGCTATATGGAGAATGAAGCTTATAGAAAAGGCTTTTTACGGTTATTGCGATCCACCAATCGCGAAGATGTCACATTGGCTTTTGAAATTGCCCAAGGGATGCCCGATTTGCAACCATTGATTGAAGCCTATCAGCCTTTGGGGAGGGTAAGTGGTATTGTGAGCAACAATGGAGAGATTATACCAGCACAAGTGTTGGCCTTGAATAGAAGAGAAGAATTGAGTGTAGGTACCATTGCTCATCTCCCTGAAATTATATGGGAGTTGCAGCGCTTGCGAAAGCTTACCATTCACAATATGCCATTAAAAAATTTACCCGATGGTATTATAAAGTTGAAAAACTTAGAATGGCTATGTTTATTTAATGCTCCTGTGGAGTGCTTTTCTGGCAACTTGGCGCGATTGACAAATCTTCGTAAATTAGAAATCATCGCAAGTGTTCAGGAGTTTCCAAAGCAAGTTTGTCAATTAAAAGAATTGATATTGCGTAAGAATAAAATTACGCACCTTCCTGATGAAATTAGTAGCTTGGATAACTTGGAAATGTTAGAAATAAGTGGGCATTTGCTCTTAAAGAATCTGCCTTCTGAAATAGGTAAACTGACAACACTTGCCTACTTAGATGTAAGTGAAAATTCTCTTACTGATTTACCAATAGAAATTGGACAGTTGTCTCAATTAACCTATCTATCAGCCACTAATACTGATTTGCGGCATTTGCCACCCACATTAAAACAGTTGAAAAAACTGGAAAAATTAGATATTATCAATACTCCTGTACCCGAGCAAGAGGTAGAGTGTTTAAAAAAGGATTTACCCAGTTGTGTGATTAGATACTAGTACTCTAGGGTTTAAATAAGTAGTACAGAAATTTTGATGAATTTTGCTTGCTGATGAGCATCCAAAAGCGCGCATAGCCATAGCTACGTGAGTTTTTGGATGTAAAGTCAGTGAGCAAAAGGCGCAAAATAGTGTGCTATGAATTTAGTTCCTGGAGTACTAATCTTTCAACAAATATCTACGACGCATATCATTGATCAAAAACTTTTTTTGAGCGGTAAAACTGTCAGGGTGCATTTGCTCAAAAATGCTTTTCCAGGCATTCCAACGCTCAGGCTCTTGTGTTTTGAATAAATTTTCGTCAATTTTTTTATTTTTCAAATATTCCTCAAAAGTCATTTTTGTAAGGTGTTTGTTTGGGAAAACAAAATTATATATCTGCCTCAAATTATTCCCTAAAACAAAATTTTTATGCAGTTTCTCGTCAATATATTACACTATATCTTCGTAAAGTTATATTTCCTATATTGCATATAATAACTATGGTTATGTGAAAT
>DMXI01000038.1 GCA_003483885.1 Microscillaceae bacterium | reverse complement strand
TTCGTGAAAAACTGAAAGAAAACCGTAAAGCTGGGAAAAAGGTATTTTCAGTATTTATGGAATTAAGTCAAAACGTACTGTATTACTCTAAAGAAGTCAATCACTTTGGCGATCGCGACAAGGTAGGTACTTTGGTGATTTTGCAAAACGATGATGGGTATCAAGTGATTACCGGAAACCTGATCAAAACTGATAGTGCTACTTTGTTGTTGGACAAATGGAAAACAGTAATCTCATTGGATAGAGATGCGCTACGCGAATATAAGCGTAAACTGAGAGATGCTCCACGCGAAGGAGAAAGCAGAGGCGCAGGTATTGGTTTGGTACAAGTAGCCCTTACCTCCGATGATCTCGAAGTAAAAATTAAAAAATTGAACGATCAGTATTCTTTCTTTGCTTTGTTTGCCAATATCTCGAAAGGCGAACCAAAACCAAAGCTTGCTGATAGTTAGAAGGTTTCTTCTAAGGTACCCAATTTACCATTTTGTGCATCTTCTATGGCGTTTCTCACTTGGTCTTCGGTGTTCATCACAAAAGGTCCATAAGTATACATAGGTTCGTTGAGAGGTGCCCCCGACAACACAATAAAACGGGTAGATTGGGTAGCTTTCACGCTAAAACTGTTTCCCTCCTCATTCATCCACACCATATCTTTGGCTTTGGGCGATCATTGATGCTTATTTGGCCATCCAATAGATAAATAATGGTATTATGGCCTGTTTCAAGAGCCATCATAAAGTCCGCACCTTTTTCGGTTGCTACCCTCAATAAATTCAAAGGAGAATAGTAAGTCACATTGCCTTTTACTCCTGCATATTCCCCGCATACTACCTGAATGCGATGTTTTTCTTCCTCTATGAGCGGTGTATCTTCCTTAGTAATGGGTTTGTAAAAAGGCATTTCCATTTTATGTTTGGCAGGGGCATTTACCCAAAACTGAATAATTTCCAAGGTTCCACCATTTTGAGCCAATGCTTTACCAGGGCGTTCGCTGTGGGTAATACCATTACCCGCAAACATCCATTGAGTACCACCAGCCGATACCACGGCGTCATGGCCCAAAGAATCTTGATGGCGAATGGCTCCCTGAAAGACGAAGGTAACCGGTGAGAAACCCCGATGAGGGTGAGGGGCTACACCAAGTTCCGCTTGAGTTTGGCCACCTGGTAACTCATCTTTCCAGTGATGAATCAATAAAAAAGGATCTATATATTCCACAGTTCGGTGGGGTAGGGGTTGTTCAATTACATTACCCCCCATATTTACCTTTATCGAAGGAAGCACTGCTTTGATGTTTTTTACAGCCATATGTTTTCGCGTTTGCTTAAGTTGTTGTGCGGTTAACAAGTATGAGGTCATAAAGGTTGAAAGGCATTTGAGCAAGAAGCACTATATTGCAGCGTATTTGTATTGAAAAACTACAACAATATGTCTAAAATTTATTGGATTATTATGTTGGTAGCTATTCTTGCTGGTTGTAAGCAAACTACTGCACCCAAAAAAGCAGTTGCCCCAGCCAGTATTATTGATAGCCTGCTTACTGCGATCAAAAACAATGACTTTGAGAAGTTCAGCCGGCAATACTATGCTACCCAAGAGGTGATGGATGATCAGGTATTCCTAAAAACGGCTTCATCTGATAAACGCAAGCAATTGACCGAAGCGGTGCTGGAAAAGCATCAAAAAAAGATTACTAAAGATTTTGAGCGTTTAAGAGATACTGTGAAAAAATACAAGCTTACCCTGGAAGACCTAATCGAGAACAGTTTTAAATACAAATCGGCTTTTCGTAGGGTGCTCAATAAACGTGAGGATATTACCCGAGAAATGTATTTCAGATTTGTGAAAGATTCCATTTTGGTAAGTTTTCAACTAAGTCCAATGCATCTTAAAGGGGAACAATGGAAGATTAACCCCATTTGGGAGATGAATATCTCAGCAAAAAAAGCAAACGAAAAATATCAAAAATACAATTATTTGGTGCGTACCTTTCCTCAGCATCCACTGGACTTTGCCCAGCATATATATCAAAAGATAAAAAACAAAGATATTGAGGGGCTTCAACAGGAATACATTACCAATGTAGAACTAAAAAAGATACTTGGATTTTCTGAAAAAAGTTATCGCCGAGCTGTTGAGTATACCCAAAAGAACAAAGAAGAACTTGCCAGAGAATTTAAACGCTTCCCTGCCGTAGATTCGCTGGTATTAGATAAAACTCAGGTGATCTGGAATAAGAAAAAACGGTTGTACGAGCCAGATTTGGGCATACAGCTGCACCTCAAAACTACCAAAGGGGACAAAAAACTACGCTTGCGTTGCGTAATTTCCGATAAGCGGATTTCTATAGCAAGTTTTGACACCAAATGGATAGATTAAGAAATATTTTGAGTCTTCAGATAGAACATTCCTCTTTGCTTCGTAGTTAATTTTTTCGCCCATTTAGGGATGATTTTATATATTAGCATTTCCTCGAGATAAAAACTCGGACCCAAATTCATTTTATTGCTTATGTCACAATCAGTGCACCCTCCACTCAATAACCGCAGCGATGCCATACTCCGATTAGCCAACCGGGCGCTGGTGGTTACAGTATGGGTCAGCGCCATTTTATTTGGCCTGTATATATTAGCATTTTATGCGGCTTCGTTGATTAATGGCAACATGAACAAATGGAATAAGCTATTGCCAGGAATCTATACTCCAGGGGCAAGAACTGCTACTTTAAGCATTGGGGTACATTTTGCCGCAGGTGGCATTATCTTAGTCATGGGATGCATTCAGGTAATACGCAAAATTAGGGAAATATACCCGCGTCTACACCGTTGGGTAGGGCGTATTTATGTTGTAGCCTCTATTTTGGCAGCCATTGGTGGCCTGTTATTTATCCTGATCAAAGGCACCGTAGGAGGCATCGTCATGGATATTGGTTTTGCCCTATACGGAATACTCATGTTTTGGTGTGCTATAGAAACCATTCGACAGGCAAGAGCCCGAAATTTACAAAAACACAGAGTCTGGGCCTTAAGGCTATTTGCTTTGGCCATTGGTTCCTGGCTTTACCGTATGGAGTATGGCTTTTGGTTTTTACTGACCGATAAGGCTGGGCATACCAACGATTTTCACGGTTGGTTCGATAATATTATGGCCTTCTTTTTTTACTTGCCCAACCTTATCTTGGTAGAGCTGATGGTGCGATCTGATAGCCGAAGTAGTTCGGCTCAATTCAAAATATTCACTTCCGTAATACTTTTTATGGCTACCACCTTTATTGCCATGGGCACCTTCTTTTTTTTAACTCACTTGTGGGGCCCTGCCATTATAGGGATGTTTAAGTGATTAGGTTGGGTAGACTGTTAACTATTGGCGCGTTTTTAGCGTTTTAAACATACTCTTAACAACAATTTACTCCATTCACCTAATCATATTCTTATTCATGAAATATTTGTTGATTTCTTGTTGCGTATTTTTTCTAATAACCCCTTTGGTAGCCCAACAACAAGCCGCTGAAAGGAGAATAAGCAAAAAAATGGAACGAGCGCTCAAAGTGATTTGCCCCCAGAACGATGATATTTGTAAGCTACTCAAGGAGCTACAAATCAAAGTAAATCGTTTTAACCAGCAAGAAGCCATGGACGATACCGAAGGATTATTTGCGGATGTAGAAGGCATAAAATATGTGTTCAACCTGATTGAGCAGCGCTACAAGAAACTCACCATAAAGCCATTAGAACTTACCCATTTTATTCAGTCCAAGTATAGTTTTATTGTCATATACCTACATAGTTATCTGGATAAATACCGCAAAGATTTGATTAGCCAAATAGAGCAAAGCTGGAAAGAACGTAAACAACTATTTGCCCAATTCAAGACTGAGCTAGAGTCGGCCAACCCCAATCGCAACAAACTCAATGGTTATAAAAGTGATCTTGCCAAAGTATATCAAAAATTGGCGACCCAAAATACCGACCTCAAAGAAATGTATGAAACCTTAGTACCAGTGTACACCGAGTTGTCTACCAAAGAAAAAAGCATAGAAAATAGTTTACAAACCTTAAAAGAGAAAATAGCGGAACAGAACTCCCTGATTCGAAAAATAAAGCAAGACCTAGAGAAAATACCACTCGATTGATATGAATTTGCCATTTTTTTAACATTTGTCACAAGACAATGTAGGGGGATTAATTGTTATATTTGGGCGAATTTGCTATTATTGATAAACATATATTACATCTTGCAATGGTTAAAAAATTGTATGTATTAGGCTTGCTGGCGGTCATTGCTTCGGGCTGTGTGGGGATGAAAAATACCCGAAAACAAGCCTTGGATGAAAATATTCAAGCCACCATTTCTCAATTAAATGTAATAAAAACCATTGAGCAAAAAATCTCTGCTAAGTTGGAAGAAGACCCTAACAATGCAGTGAAAAGTTACCTTCCTATTTTGACTGCCCTCCGCGCCGAATTAAATGCCCGTCGAGACTTATTACAATCATTGGATTTGAAAAAGGATGCCGAAAAAATAGAACAATTGGCTCGAGAGTATCGCAAAAAACGCGACGAAGAAATCTATATGTTGCTCATGATGAACGACTTTATCAATATGGGTGCAGGTACAGTAAAGTCAGAAGGAACCTTTGAATCAGGAGAATTTACCCTTAATCCCGATGTAAAAGAACGGATTCAAATCTTTATTGGTCAGGTAAAAGATTCATTGAAAAAATATGAAGGGAAGCTGGATACCAATCAAACTCTGCAGATAGAAATTACGGCTACAGGCTACAGCGATGCCGAACCCTTGCGACGTCCCAAGTTGATCGGGTTGCTCAAATCCAAAGCCGATGGCCCTTTGCCCTTACCTAAAGAAGACATCAACATCACCGAAAATCGCAAGTTTTTAAACAAAGTACTGTCTCGCCTAAGAGCCAGGTCCGTCTATAAGCACCTTACTTCGGCATTGCGCAAAGCAGGGTATACCCAAATTATTCAGCGTAAAAACAACGTAATAGGATTGGGAGAACAATATCCTTATCGAGACGTGAAAGATTACCTTGAGGTAGACGAGCGGCGACGGATTTGTAAATTTTCGGTGGCCATTATCCCTGTCAAAAACGGCGAGCTGGAAGACTAGAAATCGTTGATCAACAGTTGTGGAGTTTTTACGTGAGCAACTACCTCGTTAAGCCCCACAGTTGTTGATCAAACCTTAAGTGAATCCATTACTTCAGTACCACATTCCCCAAGCGTTCCGCAATATCCTTTTCCACATCTTTTAGCTCCATATGAAGCTTCAGGACTTCCTCTTGGTCTTCAATAGTCTCCGCTTCGGTTAGTTTTTGTGCGTTTTCATTCAGCATTTTACGGATATGGCGCAGCTTAAGACGCAAAATGGCTTTTAACACCAAACCATCCAAAATATCTTCATCTTTGGGAATGTAAATACCATGCATCTCCTCCCAGTTTTCGCTCAACTCAAACCGTTCTGTAATCAAATCTACCGCGGCCCGTTTAAGCGTTTCATCTTCTTGCTGGATAAAATAATCTGCCGTAATGATATTATCCTCCGCCAATTGTTCTTTGAATATGGTAAGCATTTGGCTGTATATAGGCGTTTCGAAAGTTACTTCACTAATTTCATCCAATAGAAACTTACACACCTTACCATCCTCTTTGAGATCATGATTGGCATAATTGAGTAGCAAACGGATGTGCTCTTTTTCCTGAAAAGCAATGGGAGTGCGTACCGTTTTTTGAGGTTGTGGAGCCACCTCTGCTGTACCAGTTTGCTCAGGAGTAATCACTTCTCCATCTACTTGAATCTCACCCTCTTCCTGGATAAAAAAGCCATCGGGTGGCGGCAAGTCAGGAGGAAAGTCCATAGGAGGAGCATCCGAGGAACGTTGTCTTTCACGCTCTAAGGCTTGCTGGGCGCGTTCTTCACGATTACGTTTTTTACGCGCATTCTCTTTCAGCATTTTATTGCCTTCATCAATCAAAATGCCCTCATCTATATCCAGCAAAGCACTACATTCCCTATAAAACACTGATCGCTTAATAGCGTCAGGAATTTTAGTAATACTTTCTACCACTTCCCGAATCATTTCGGCCCGCTTAAAAGGCTGGTCAGCCGGTGCTGCTTCTTTAGTTTCTTTGAGGTAAAGCTGCGCTTTGAAAGTAATAAAATCTTGCCCGTTTTGTTTGATAAACTCCTGAAAAGCCGTGCCTCCTACCTGCTTTACATAACTATCAGGGTCTTCGCCATTAGGAAACAACACCACCTTCACATTCATACCCTCTTCCAGTACCAGATCAATTCCCCGAATGGCAGCCTTGATACCCGCCGCATCGCCATCATACAATACGGTAATATTGGGGGTAAATCGCCTAATCAACCGAATTTGGCCCGAAGTAAGCGAAGTTCCTGAGCTGGCCACCACGTTTTCTATACCTGCTTGATGCAGCGAGATCACATCGGTGTAGCCTTCTACCAAATAGCAATTGTCTTGGGTGCGCAGGCCTTGCTTAGCCTGATAAAGCCCATACAACACATCGCTCTTATGATACACCAACGATTCGGGCGAGTTGAGATACTTGGCTTGTTTTTTATCATTTTTGAGAATACGTGCCCCAAATGCAATCACCTTACCAGCCAGATTATGAATAGGGAAAATCACCCGATCGCGGAAACGGTCAAAGTGTTTGCCATTCTTATCTATAGTAAGTCCAGCATTCACCAAAGTGGTGACATTAAACTTATCCTTGAGTGCCTGTTGAGTAAGTGCCTCCCAGCTATCCATACTATAGCCAAGCTCAAAGGTCTCCATTGTTTTGGTGCTAAACCCGCGTTCTTTGAAATAAGAAACACCAATAGATTGACCCTCAGGGGTTTCGTGGAGATTTTTTTCAAAATATTTGCTGGCATATTCCAGAGCAATGAGCAAACTTTCCCGTTCATTTTGTCGGGCTATTTCTTCTGGGGTAGGAGCTTCATCCTCTTCAATTTCGATATTATACTTCTTGGCCAAGTAGCGAAGTGCTTCTGGGTAACTCAGCTTCTCTACCTCCATTACAAAGGTAATGGCGTCGCCTCCTTTGCCCGAACTAAAACATTTGAAAATTCCCTTGGCGGGGGAAACAGAAAAGGAAGGGGTTTTTTCATTGGTAAAAGGAGAGAGTGCCCACCAGTTACCCCCCTTTTTTTTGAGAGATACAAAATCTCCCACTACATCTACGATGTCTACCGCGTCACGTATTTTGTCGACGGTTTCTGGAGAAATTCGCATAAAAAGAGATTAAAAAGACAAAAATGATTCCAAAAACGAAGGGGTGGTACTATTTTTGATATAAAAATGACACCGTTAATTTGGTGTCATTTTTGTTTACAGGCTTTTCGCAATGCATTATTACAAGGGGAGGAATTCGGTTAGTTCGCTCATTGTAAGCATTTGTGAGAGCCTGTTTTAATTTCAAATATAAGAATTTTTCTTAAAATATTAAGAGATGCCAGTGGGTTTTGTTGAACCCCAGCGTAGGTATAAACCCCAAAGTCTCGACTAAAGGTCGAGGCTTTGGGGTTTATTCATATTTACCTTAGTATTTGCTATTGTTCAAGACGAGTTTTGACCTGCCTGACTCTCAAAATGTAGACACTACTTGCAAGGGTGAGATGCTTACCAGTGTTACTGTTTTTTGTAGGTATGTACTGTAAACGACGAACCCTGCTCGCCCATACTAGGGAGTGCTTGCACATCTGCCTGAAACTTGTCTCCTATCGTGAGTCCTGGCATTGCCTTGTTGAGCTCGGGAAAAAGCTTTTCGGTAGGCTGAAGCGTAAAAGCGAATTTTACCAAAATGGTCTTATCTAACGAGAGAGGAGAGTGGAACCCTGACCCTATGCCTAATACTTTGAGCACCTGCACTTTTGCTTTACAGGCGTATTTTTGGCAAGGCTGGGTTGCTTCTTTTGAGGTTTTTACGGGTAAAACTTCTACAATCTTACCTACAATACGACAATGACTAGGAGGTACATTATTAGGTGGAGCAATCATTTGAGCAGTACTATTTTGGGTGTGAAAAAATAAGATGGCAAGGGTTAGCAAAACGAATGCAGTGGCTCTATGGTTGGGTAGTATTTGTTTTGGAATAAAAATCATTTTATCGTTAAGGTTTTGTTGTACAATTATAGTATCTTGTTTCAAAAAGTGCTGATAAGATAAAGAGAAATGTTTAAAGGCCTATGGTATCTTTTATCAAAACTCTTCTATCTTTTTGTTTTGATTTTGAAGTTTTTTGACACATCACAGGCTAACAAAGTATTTACCAAAATAAGTTATCAGCAGGAATAATTATTTATTAATTGAGACTGATTGTTTAATTTTTGCATAAGCATATGCAAAAAATTCCCTGACACAGGCATTACTCAAATAAGGAAGATAACCATGAAAGTAGCTTTATTGATACTCTTGAGGCTATGTTTTATTCATTTTTTGCTGATTTATGGAGCAGTTCAGGCACAAAATCAGAAGGTTGATAGTTTAAAACGCTTGCTAAAGTCGGCTGAAGGAAAAGCCAAGGTAGACATACTCAATGAATTATCGGAGTATTACAGTAGGAAACAAGTAATTGATCCCATTTCATTTGCCAAGGAAGCACTTAGTTTAGCTAAAAAAATAGACTATCCACTAGGGCAAGCCTTTGCTTCGTACAACTTGGGTCACCATCTCATTTATCAAGGCAATAACTCTCAAGCACTGAATTATCTGTTTGCAGCCCTCAAAATTTACGAGCCTACCAATTTATACAAACGAAAGGGGCAAGTATATCGTGCCATAGGCCATGTGTATGCCGATTGGGGCGATTATGAAAATGCTATTCTATATTATCAAAAACAACTAAGCATTGGTAAAAAGAACAAGGATGCCAATGCCATAGGAAGTGCCTATATTAACCTCAGTTATACATTTTTACGTAATAACCAGCCCAACAAGGCGCTTAACTTTATAGAAAAAGCCACCGAATACAGCACTATTTCGGGAGATACGCTTGGGCAGACTGTGGCCCAATCTAACCGTGCGGTAGCGTATTTTCAGTTGGGCAAATACCAAAAGGCTTTGCAATTACACTTAGCAGTATATAGGTGGTACAAAGGACACAGTTATCGAGATTATGAACAATTTGCTTGTGCCGATTTGGCTAAAGATTATCTGAAGTTGAACAAAAAAGACAGCGCTTTGTATTATGCACAAATAGGGTATAAGTTGGCCATGGAGCTGCAAAGCAAGCCTAAAATGAATGAGATTAGCGAAGTACTATATAAGATTTATAAAAAATACGGGGAAACCAAAATGGCCCTGAGGTACTTAGAAATTGCCAAAACGTATATGGATAGCATTGTGGCTGATAAGAAGAAAAGTGGATTGGCAAGCCAAAATGTTACTTACCTTTTGGAGAAATACAAGAAGGAAAATCAATCGCTGAAAAACTATAAAAGCAGCAACGAGCGCTCTCGGGTTACTCAAAATATCATATTGGTTGCTGGGGCTTTGGTGCTTATTTTTTTATTGGTGATTGGGTTTTTGCTTTATCGTAACAATCAATTCAATAAAGAACGATCCAAAATAATTTCTAAAAACCGAGTAGATATTATTTTACAAAACAAAGAATTGAAACGACAGCACCAGGACATTGAACAAAAAAATGATCAGTTGAGAGCCCAACACTTGCACATTTACAATAGCATTAGGGCTGCACAAACAATTCAACAAGCTATTTTGCCTCAAGATAGCTTCATGAGGGATTTATTGTTTGATTACTTCATTATTTTCCGACCCAGGCATATTGTTTCTGGGGATTTTTATTGGATTTCGTCAGTTGGTACCCAGTTTCAAACCGAATCGCAACACATTCAAGGGGTCAAAACCTTACTGGCAGTGGTAGATTCTACCGGACATGGCGTACCAGGTGCGTTTATGAGTATGATTGGCAATACCTTGCTCGATAGAATTGTAAAAATAGAGAGAGTCACGACCCCTTCTGAAATTTTAAATCAACTCAACCACGAGATTTATCTGGCGCTTAAGCAAAACCATACCAATAACGACGAAGGGATGGAACTGGCGATATGCTCAGTAGAAAAGTGTGCCGATTCAAAAGTAAGGGTGATTTTTTCGGGAGCTCGCCGCCCGTTGTATGTAGTACGCAATGGCTTATCGGCTTCTCGTAAAAAAATAGAAACTTATAGAAGCAGTAAACGCTATGTGGGAGGCAAAAGAAATGTGTCGGCAGTATTTTCTGATGAAGAAATCATACTAGAGTATGGCGATGCGCTCTATATGTGTACCGATGGCTTTGCTGACCAAAACAACGACGATCGTAAAAAATTTGGCTCTGAACGGTTGGCAAATTTACTGTTTGAGAATGCCCATTGGCCGATGGCCAAACAAAAACAACTGCTGACGATTGCCCTGGAAGAACACCAAGGCGAAAACGAGCAACGCGATGATATTTTATTGCTGGGTTATCGTATTACGTAAATAGTGCCCGCTGTATAAGGTATAATTTTTTTAACAGAAACGATTTGGTATTAGATTTGAAATAGAGTATGTCTGTTGTAGGCTACAAAGGTTTTGTTGATACTTCTGGTAGCATCAGTCATTATTATTTAGCAGTTCAATAAGTGTAGTAGAAAAATGCGGGAATTTAAAATCAGAAAAATAACTCTATTGATTGTATTTCTTGGCCTTACCCTGACAGGTTATGGCCAAAAAGTGGTGCAATTGACCTCCAAAACTCAGGAAATAGTGTTGGGAGATAAAATAAGTATCCTGGAGGATTCTACCCGTCAGCTAAGCTTATTCAAAGTACTCAAGCCTCGTTATCAGAAAGCCTTCAAACCCTCTGCTGATCTTTATCCAAACTTTGGCTTTTCCCCGTCGCACTTCTGGGTAAAGTTTAAATTACAAAACCTTACGCAACAAAAAGGAAAAACACTCGAAAACATCGAGAAGTGGTTTATGAAAGTGGCCTATGCTCCTATAGATTACATAGAGTTTTATTATCAGGATAAATTGGGCGAATGGCAAAAAATGGTACTGGGTGATAGAGTTCCTTTTTCTAAAAGACCTGTTTTTTACCCTCAAGTCGTTATTCCTTTCCGTTTAAAAGATGCCAAAGTACATACTTTTTATTTGAATGTATATACCCAGGGATCGGTGCAGTTGCCTTTAATTTTGCAAAGCGATACAAAGTTTAACAAGGCTAATATGGCCAGCGAATTATTCTATGGAATGTTCTATGGCATTATGCTGATTATGGTCATTTATAACTTGTTTATTTTTATTGCCATTCGCTCTTACAGTTACCTTTTTTATTGCTTATACATCCTGGCTTATTTACTGGGGCAATCGGCATTAAATGGCCACAGTTTTCAATACATTTGGGGGGAGTATACTACTTGGGCAAACCTTGCAATGCCTTTTGGATTGACGATAGGAGCACTTTCTTCGGTATTATTTGCTATTCGGTTTTTGCAAACCTACAAATATACTCCACGATGGAACATTGCCTTGATTGGTTTAAGCATTGTGCTATTTTTTATGACCATTGTGGTATTCATTACCGATTATCAAATCAGCATTATCACCTCTACACTTTCTTTGTTGGTTTCTACGGTGCTTATGTTGATGAGTGGCATATTTGTGTTACGCAAAGGAAATAGAGCTGCCAAGTATTATATCTTAGCCTGGACCATTATTTTGATCGGATTGTTTATCGTGGTCCTAAAGCCCTACGGTTTGGCTCCTGACCATTTTATGGTGGATCACGCCAATCAAATTGGGTTTGTTTTACAGGTAATTTTCTTGTCATTGGCTCTGGCCGACCGTATCAATATCTATCGTAAAGAAACTATAGAGGCACAAGCAGAAGCCTTAGAGAAATCACAAGAAAATGAGCGTATTATCCTAGAGCAAAATCAGGTGCTGGAGCAAAAAGTACAAGAACGTACCAGTGAAATCACCACCCAAAATGAAGAACTATACCAACAGCAAGAAGAAATATTGGCTCAGAGAGATGCAGTAGAAGCAGCCAACGCCAAATTGGTAGATCAAACCTCGGAGCTGGAGTATGCTAAGAAAAGCCTGGAAGAGAAAACCATTCAATTGAATAAAAGTTTAGAAGCGGCCTTTACTATCCAAAATGCGATTCTGCCTTTTGAAAAGGAGCTGAAAAAAATGGCCTCTGATTATTTTGTGTTGTATAAGCCAAAAGATATTGTATCGGGGGATTTTTATTGGGTACATAGCATTATACATACCGTATTTGTGGCGGCAGTAGACTGTACCGGACACGGAGTGCCAGGAGCATTTATGAGCTTGATTGGCAGTACGCTATTGGATCGTATTGTAAAACTTGAGCATACGTATGATCCTGCCGAAATTTTGTCTCGCCTCAACGAAGAAGTATTGGTGATTTTGCGCAATAATAATTTTAAGAGTGATACCGGAATGGATGTTTCGTTGTGCGCGCTGGAATACGGAGAGCACATGCAAGTTCGTATCACTTACGCTGGTGCACGTCGCCCACTATACTTTGTAAGAGATGCCACCCGGGCTTTGCAAGAAATCAAAGGAGATAGAATGCACGTGGGGGGCGTAAAAACCTTTGAACGCGATTTCACTAATCACGAAATTACCCTTTATCAAGGCGATAGTATCTATCTTACAAGTGATGGATACATAGATCAAAATGACGAAAAACGGAAAAAGTTTGGAAAGGCTCGTTTTCATGAGCTTTTGCAATCTATTGGGCACCTACCCATGGAGGAACAGTACCAAACCTTGCTCAATCAATTAAAAAACCATATGGAAGGTACCGACCAACGAGATGATATTTTGGTCATGGGGCTTAAACTATAGTCATTATTTTTTAACAATTCTTTAAACAGCCAATGTGTTAAACTAGTCCTTTGGTTTCCAGGAGATTAAAAATGAAGCTTAAGCATCGTTACAACACTGGAAAACACCTGCGAGGACATTCACCAATAAATGTTTTACATTTACGGTGTTTAGGCATTTTTTATGCTATTTTGATGAAGTTAGGTCTCAAAGTAATCAGGTATTTGAGCTGAAAAACTACCATGTAAGCGCTGTTTTTATGAGTCTGAAAAAACTATTTACTACAGTTATTATCGTTACTATTGCCGTAGCTACATTTGTTGGGGTGATTATTTTTACCCAAATCAACCAAATGCGCAAGGATATAGAACAGATAGTAAATCTGGAAGAACCCTTCGAAAAAACAGTACTTGAGATTGAAATTATTGCAGCTAATATTGCCAATTCATTGCTGGATTATGTAGATAATCATAATTATATCCAACCCGAGAACATTGCCAAGTTTCAACAAAACTTTGATAAGCACATAGAATTATATAAAAAATACGCCAAGAGCGACCAGGAAAAAGCTTATGGCAAAGCCTTGGTAGAAGAATACCAGAATTTTAAAAAAATCACGCGTGATGCTGTCAAGGTATCTACCAAAAAGCACGGAAAGCTATTTGCGGTTCAAACCATGGTAACCGTGCAAGACGAATTGATAGATGATTTATTTAAAAAATACATTGATAAGCCCACCCCTGACATACTAAATAAGCTTAAGGTGATTTCTGATTTTTATAGCCTAAATGAGGAGTTGCTCAATGCCATTGAGAGTTATGTCATTATCAAAGATTCGGTAAGCGCCCAAAAAATCACCAATAAGAAACTAAAATATCTGAAGTTTGAGGACAATTACCTGAAAACCAGGCGTCCAGACAAAACCTGGTTAGCTAAGATGAACGAAAACTTCACGATTACGGTGAGCCTGGGAAACGAATTGATGCGGTTAGAAAGCGTACAATATAATCGAATGCAAGACTTTCATAAGTCCTTGAATAAAATTGACAATTTACTGGATAGGAAAATCCAACCGCTCATTCGCAAAAAAAATCAAGAGTTACTGGGAGAAGCCAATCGGTCAGGAAACGTGATCATCAATTTTATGCTGATTTCGCTGGTGTTAATCATCGTCGTATTCTTTGTGGTTTCGCGAGTGGTACGCAAAACAGTGCTAAAACCTGTACTGCAACTAAACAAAGTAGCCAAACAAGTAGCCAGCGGTAAGCTCAAAGTAGATTTTGACATCCAAGCTAAAGCCGACAATGAGATTGGAGATTTAACGGCGTCGTTTAAAACGATGACGACTGGCATAGAACGCCTGGTGACCAAGTATCGCAATTTAAACAAAGACCTGGAAACCAAGGTGGAAGAACGCACCGAAGAGCTTACTGATAAGAATTATAAGATTACCTCTAGTATCAATTACGCCAAAAGGATACAAGAAGCGGTGTTGCCACCAGTGGCGCAAATTACCAGTAAATTGCCCGATGCAATGGTATTTTTTAAGCCGAGAGATATTGTGAGTGGAGACTTTTACTGGTTTGCCGAGGTATTTCCAGCAGGGGATTCAGCAAAACCAGAAGCTACCAAGATGGTATTGGCTGCAGTAGATTGTACTGGGCACGGGGTTCCTGGGGCATTTATGTCTATGATAGGCAATGCTTATCTTAATCAGATTGTACGCTTGCAGCAATTGACTTCCCCCGAAAAAATTCTGACAGCGCTGCACCAAAGCATTCGGAAAGACTTGAAGCAGCAAGAAACACTCAATCGTGATGGTATGGATGTGGCGCTGGTAGTGATTGATCAGGAGGCAAAAACCCTGGAGTTTGCGGGCGCTAAAAACCCGTTGATTTACATTCAGGATGGAGAAATGATAGAAATAAAAGGCGATAAGTTTCCAGTAGGAGGGTATGCTCACGAAGAAGAACAGTCTTTTAGAAAACACGTCATAGATATTTCAAAACCCACTACTTTTTATATCTACTCCGATGGATTTCAGGATCAATTTGGCGGCAAGAAATTCAGAAAGTTTATGTCACGCAAATTTAAAAACTTATTACACGAAATACACGCCAAACCAATGCAGGAACAATCCAAAGTATTGGAAGGCCGTTTATTGGATTGGATGCAAGACCATAAACAAGTAGACGATATATTGGTGCTTGGGGTACACTTGCCCTAAAGTGCCAATTCTTCTTTGAATTTTTTCGATAAAATTGTGGTTGTTTGCATAGCATAGGCTGGTTTATCGTTAAAAAATTTGTAATATTACTCGTTGGAAACTATCGTGCCTGCATATACATCTTATGCCCATACGAAATAAAATCATATCTCTTTTTACATTGTCATGCTTATTGGCATTCTCTTCTGCTGTTGCGCAAAAAAAAGTGATAGATAGCTTGCGTAACTTGTTAGATGAGCGCAAGGAAGACACTCTACAGGCCAAAGTTTTGATAAAATTGAGCGGTGCCTACACTTATGTAGATACCGAAGAAGCCAAAATATTTGCCGAAAAAGCCCTCAATTTATCTCAAAAGCTTCAATACCAGGCAGGCATCGCCAATGCTTATCGGAGTATTGGGACGGTATATGGGGAAACAAGTAATTTTGATCAAGCAATTAAGAACTACCTCCAGGGCCTCAAAGTCGCTGAAAATACCCAAGACCCTCGCATCAAAGCGAATATTTACAACAATATGGGTACCGTATACAGCCGACTAGACGATTTCCCTCAGGCTAAATCATATTATCAGAAAGCACTGAATATTTATCAGAAGATCGATGATCAGAATTTGATCGCCACCTTATTCAATAATTTGGGGCATGTGTACAATAGTGAGTACAATACCGACTCTGCTGTATTTAGCTACCAGAGAGCCTTGAGCATTTTTGAAAAGAAAAATAATTTGCAAGGAATGACCTACGCTCTGGGGAGTTTAGGAGTATTTTATGAGGGAATCGGAGATATGAATAAGGCTTTAGAGAGCCAGAATAAAGTCAGAGAGTTAGAAAGACAGTTTGGCAATAAAAGTGGCTATGTATATACTACCATAAGTATTGCTAGTATCTATTTGAAAATAAAAAACTACAACGCGGCCGAACAATATTTTAAAGAAGCATTAGAATTGTCAAAGGAAATTGGCTCAGCTGAGTTGTTACGCAACAGTTATCAGTACCTTTCTGAGTATTATAGTGCGGTAGAAGATTACAAGCGTTCGCTAAAGTATTATGAGCAATATATAAACTTTAAAGACAGCATTTTCAATAAAGACAAAAGTGAACTCATTGCTAAAATTCAGGCCGACTATGAAGTAGAACAAAACAAAAAGCAGCTGGAAATTCAGAAAAGTAAGAATCGAGAGCAACAACTGGAAATCAAGGCGCAACAATCTGAAATAGAACAGCATCAGTTACGAAACACGGTACTTATTGTAGGAATCTTGTCAATTGTAGTTTTTGCCTTCTTTTTGTACCGCAACAACCGACAAAAACAAAAAACCAATCGGATATTAGCCGAGAAAAATCAACTAATTGAAGATAAGAATACCAATATTACCGATAGTATCAATTACGCTCGTCGTATTCAGAGTGCAGTACTGCCACTAACCGAAGAAATAGGCCATTATATTCCAGAGCATTTTATTTTGTGGAAACCCCGCGATATTGTAAGTGGTGATTTTTACTGGTTCGCCAAAACCAACCCCGAACCTATTTATGAGGAGAAGATGACCTTTGAAGGAGTACATCGGGTGTTTAAAGGGGTGAAAGGAGAAAAAATCATTGTAGCCGCAGTAGACTCTACCGGGCATGGAGTGCCAGGGGCTTTTATGAGTATGATTGGTAGCCGTTTATTGAACGAAATCGTGAATGAACTGGGGATTACCGAAGCTGATGAGATTTTGAATCAATTGCACCTTAGGGTAAGAAAGGCTTTAAAGCAAGAAGAAACCCAGAGTCATGATGGAATGGATGTGGGACTGGTAGTGATAGATAAAGACAAGAAATTGATGCAGTTTGCGGGGGCCAAAAACCCTATGTATATGGTGCAAATACCCAAAGATTGGCAAGAAGAAAAGTCGGCTAAACCAGAAGAGTCAGGTCTGGCTTTGCAGGTGGTAAAAGGTGACGTGATGTCTATTGGAGGATTCCAGTTGATTGAAGATGTAGCGTTTAAGAAAAAAATTGTAAGCCTCTCGGCAAAAAAATACGAAAGCACTACTTTTTACCTGTTTTCTGATGGATACCAAGATCAGTTTGGAGGTATTAAAGGACGTAAATTTATGGTCAAACGTTTCCGAAAACTCTTATTTGAGATATCTAGTAAACCCATGGATGTACAAAAGAAAATGCTGGAAGATACCCTGGAAGAGTGGATGAGTGGACACGATCAGGTAGACGATATTTTGGTGATGGGTTTCCGGATGTAGTATTTATTTTTTGAATTATTGCTTAACATAATTTATTGTTATAAATATCTTGAGTAAACAATGGATAAAAAGGAATTGCAACGTATGCTACAGCAAAAGTTTGCTGCTTCTTTGAGCACTCATTCTTCCGATGAGTTAGCAATGCTCTTTCAGGAAAGAGTAGGGGTGTGGCAGCAAGAAGTAAGCAATAGTGAGGACGCATTGACCAAAATTCAACAACAGTTAATAGATAACATTCAAGGGTTTTGTGCGGCCTATTTGTACAATTCGGTAGAGAAAAACACCTTCGAGCTGAAAGAAGGGGCGCATTATCAAGCTTTATATGACCAGTTACAACAACTCACTGAAACCATTAAAAAACAAAACTCCCCAAACGAAATTCAGGAAGCTTTGCGACAAGCATTTCCCAGTGACATTAAGTGAAGTTTTTAAAAAATGAATATTAAGCCTTGATTAACGAAAGGCAAATAACGGCAGAAATCAGTATTTGTTTCCTAATTAAACTACCTGGAGGTGTGAACCTGATGTATAATGATATGTTGGGAATTAATAAATATACAAATTCCGATCAATCATGAGTAATACCAGAGATTTTCTAATAGAAGAAATAGAGCGAGAAACGATCAATTCGACTGTATTATATTTGAATGGATATCTAGATGCATTGAGTTTGTTCAATTCCTATTCGGTGATTGGTATGAATTATAAATTATTTGCCATTGATTTGCTGGAGGGTGATTTGATTACATCAATAGACCACCAGGCTTACAAATTATTTGACTGCCCCCAAGGAGCGTACCAGTTTGAACTAGAAAGTATCGTGTATTGGAAATCGTTGATCAAAGAAGAACTAATGGCCAACTTGACCCGAAGGATTCTCAGCGGAAATAACGAAGGTTTAGACTACTCAGTCAACGATTTAGTGAAAGACATGCACCACCATTACATCAATGCATTTGATATCTTTCTGTCCTTATTAGATGATAACCTGCTAAACAAAACCTCGGAAGCGTACGTTGTCAAGGCAAATGGTAAAAGAACATTTCACAGCATTGTAGGAGTTGATTTAGTGTTTGAGATCAGTTCTACCCAAATGATTTATCTTCAATTAACGGGTAGTGACTGATCTATGGAATCAACCATCTATTTTGGGTACTCATTTGATTGAAAAAAACATCTGACCCAATTAAACTCAATTCCATTAACTACAATATTTACGGGCAATCTTATACGCCTTGGGATGGCCATATTCACCCGCTTTGCGCAACGTTTTACAAGCCTCATCTTTTTTGCCCATATACAAAAGCGTCATTCCTTTGTTATAAAAAGCCTTATTATTCAATGGATCAATGGCAATGGCTTGGTTAAAATCTTTGAGGGCACCTTCATAATTACGAGATTTGTATTTAATCACCCCACGATGGTTATAGATTTCTGGATCTTTAGGTTTCAGCGAAAGCGCCTTGTTAAAATCAGCCAACGCACCATCATAGTTCAGTTGAATTTCTTTAATGGTTCCCCGCTGAATGTAAGCCTCGTGATTGTTGGGTTGTTCGTCTATGATAAACTGCACATCTTTCATTGCCCCTGGAAAATCCTTTAAAAGCCCTTTGAGGCTAGCTCTGCGAAAGTAAAATGCCAGATTTCGCCCGTCTAGTTCTATGGCTTTGTCTAAATCTTTCAGCGCCGATTTTAAATCTTTACTTTGCTGATAAGCCAAGGCTCTTTGGGCAAAATAATCTTCATCTTTACTATATAGTTTAATAGCCTTGGTAAAATCCTCAATGGCTTTATTATTTTTTTCCTCCTTCACAAAGTACTTCCCACGACTAAAAAACGCTTCGTGATAATTGGCATTATAGCGAATGGCTTTTGAATAATCGGCCAATGCGCCATCATAATTCAGTAAATATTTAGCGATTCCCCGATGGTGGTAAGCTTCAGCATAGCGAGGGTTTAATCGTAATGCCTTGTTATAATCTTTGAGCGATTTCTTGACATCCTTTAATGCTACCCTGATTAACCCCCGATAATGATTATATTCTGGACGAAATGGGTTGAGTTTCAAAGCAGTATTGATATCCATTAAGGCAGAGCGATAATCGGAAATATAATATTTAGAAACGGCTCGATGATAGAATGAAACGGTGTCTTTGGGATGTAATTTTATGGCTTCACTATAATCATCAATGGCGTCTTTGTAATCTTCCATTAATATTTCTGTAAAAGCTCTTCCCCGATAAGCTGAAGCCGGGTTTGAATGCAAACCAATGGCTTTGCTGTAATCTTTGAGCGCCTTAGAGTAATTTTTCAAGAACTGATGAGCTTCTGCTCGTTTTTCGTAAGCCATCGCATGTGATTCATCCTTTTTGATGGCTTGAGAATATAGTTTCAGCGCGGCTTTGTAACGTTTTTCTCGCAACTTCTGATTCCCTTTTTTTACCAATGCTTCAGCAGCATCTTTGTCTTGCGAAATAGCTGGTGCTCCGCAAAAAACCAGTAAAAGAATAAGCCCGATAACTCGCCCTGTAATACACTTTGTGAATAATAACATTCTCTGAATTAATTAGTAGTTGTAGCTCGATAATTTTTCACTAAAATAAACGATTTACCTAGTAAAACAGATAAGATGTAAGAAGGATTAATTTATTTAATGAAAACTCTGAAAATGAACTATAAAAAAACCAGGACAAATATGCCCTGGTAGTGATTTTTTTGATAAAATTCGGTTAATCTTATTGCACGCGTGATACGGCATCATATGCATTGATTTTACCCCAGCCAAAGTTTGAGCTACGGTTAGGATAAAGATCAGCTGCTTCTTTTAGGCGTTGTAATACAGTACTACGAGATTGAGAAGGGTTGGTAGACCAAACTAATCCAGCGATTCCGGCCATCGTCGCAGTAGCTACCGATGAACCTCCTACTCTGTCTGGTGCATTACCACTCATACGTAGAGTCAAAGCAGTACGGTCATTAGACCCCTCTCTTTGCATAACTACCACAAAATCTACTTTTCTTCCATAGTGGCAGTTGTAGCACTCTTTGTAACCACTGCGGTCAGTTACTCCAGTTACAGCGACCGTTTCAGACATATTTGCTGGGAAAATCACCCCTACAATGTTGTTTGTCCAAGACAGAGAAGTACCTGCTGCACTAAAGATCAGTGAGCCACGACCATAAGCATAACGTACGGCATCTTTGATTTGACCAACAGACCATAAATTTCCAAGAGACATGCTAATAATGCGGGTGTTTTGATTGGCCAAATATACTAGCGCATCTGATACACCATCTTGCTCACTACCACTGTTTAGAATAACATCTTTGGTACCTCTTACTGATACAAAGTTGGCTTGATAAGCTACTCCACTAGGAGCTCCATCGGTAGTACGAGGGCCAACCGCTACTCCTGACATAGAAGTACCATGGCCACAGTCATCATATGGTCCATCAATTTTGGGTTTTTGCCAGAACCATACTGGGGGAGCATACGTACCTGCTCGGGTCAAAGAACGTCCTACATTGGAGAATCCACTGTTAAAGGCACTCCCCAATTTTGATTGACTTGCTGAAACCCCTGTGTCTATTACGCCTATTTTTATATTTCTACCTTTTCCACTGATGGGGATTGCCCGATCAATACCGTTTTTCTCAAAGTGCCAAGACTCCAACGCACCATCCGATGCAATTTTGTAGTCAGCACTGCTAACAGAAGCGCTTCCAGAGCCACATCCAGGGCTTTGAACCCGATTTCCCTGACCAGCATTTGTGTCCAGGTTATAAGTAGAAGGTTCGGCGTAGCGTACATTAGGAGAACTTCTTACTACATCAATCACTTGAGCAATCTCCACTTTCACCTTCAAAAATGGAAGTACGCCGTGTTCTGAGATCACTACCTCTTCCCGTTTTTTAACGATACCAAACTTCTGATAAGTGTCCTGAATGTCGGCAACGAGCTTTTCTTTGGCTTCTACCCATTCTGCTGACTTTACATTGATTTCGTGCATTCTGGTATCAATATTTGGGAAACCTGCCGGTTGATACCCTATAGTAAGTGAGCCGTCGTTGTTGTCAGTAACGGCCGAAAACAGGGTTTGATTATCTACCCAGGCCCATTCAAATTCACCTTTGCTCTTCAAATGGTTCATGATAACCTTGTCTCGGGTAGTTTTGGAGACTATTTGCACATTGGTATTGGGATCAGGAGTTACGTTTTGCTCATTTCGAGTAGAGCAACTGCCCATCACCAACGCAACGACGGGGATTAGGAGATATTTTCTCATGTTAGTAAAGTGTAATGTAATTGTAAATATTATAAGCCCCTTGAGTGTTTGTCATACACATACTCTAAATGAGTAAACAACACCTAAGCTGCTTTATAAGGCCAATAAAAATCAATTTTTGGTGGTCAATATTAGGTGATTGACAATTATATAATTTTGATAATTAATATAACCTAAGGCAATAATAAAATATTTTATCGTAAAATAATACTATTTGAGAAGTTAAAATGACCATTGGTCTACTAAGTGACTGAACGATTGGGAGTTATTTTCTTTAAAAATATACAGTTTGTTCAATTTTTAGATTTTTATTTTATTTATGATGATCAAATCAAGGAATATTCTTTAGATGAACAAATTATCCAATTTTAATTTGTTTGGGATCAAACCAGCTGCCCAAAAACAAAAAAGAATTGCTTAGAAAAAATAAGGGATATGAGTAAGGGGAATATTAAGAGGAGTGTATAATAAAGAAAGCCCAATCAAGGTTTTTGAAAGGGCTTTTGATGAATGAGTGGTGCCAGCTGGATTCGAACCAGCGACACACGGATTTTCAGTCCGATGCTCTACCAACTGAGCTATGGCACCGTTTATTTCTCAATCGGGAGTGCAAAGGTAAGAACTGTTTTCTTAATTGCAAGCATCCCCTGATTTTTTTTGAAAAAGTTTTTTCACGACACCTGAAAGATAGAAGATGAGGGCTAAAATAGGTCTAATCTGTTTGATATGATAGAAAAGGAGTTTTAATAAAATTTTTTCGGAGAAAGCATCATAATTAAATTGCCTATTGTTATGTTTGCAGCCTTTTTCTGTTAAAACTCAACTTGGAGGAGTTACCTTAATTTTTTAGTCATCATTTCAAGGTTGGTGAAAATTGAGCGTAATTCTTGTGGGCTTTATAGCCACATTATATAATTATTGACCCCTAAACTGACTAGTATGCTAAGCCTTCAAAAGCAAGAAAACCAGAGCACTGACCAACAGTCAGAAACCTCTGTTGCCGAAAAAAATGTTTTTAGTCAATCATCTATCCAGGCTAAAACTGCTTCTGGGAAACCATTAAGACCAGTTCAAGCCAAAACCGCTTCTGGGAAACCATTGCGGCCCATTCAAGCTAAAACTGCTTCTGGGAAACCTCTCCAACCCATTCAGGCCAAAACTGCCTCTGGGAAACCATTGACCCCCATCCAGAGAAAAGTAACTCAAGGAAATACTGGAGTAACTTCTTTGCCCGATAATTTAAAAAGCGGCATAGAACAATTGAGTGGTACTCCTATGGACGATGTTAAGGTACACCACAATTCCAGCAAGCCTGCTACCATTCAAGCTAAAGCCTATGCCCAAGGAACCGATATTCATCTTGGGCCTGGACAATCACAACACTTGCCTCATGAAGCCTGGCACGTAGTACAGCAAAAACAAGGAAGGGTAGAAGCCAACGAAACCATACAAACCAAAAGCGAGCGTACTCCAGTGAACACCGAAGCAAGTCTCGAGACTGAGGCCGATGTAATGGGCGCAAAAGCAGCCTCATTAGGCCAAAGTACAGTAGACACAGCTCCTGTACAAAGCCAAGGCGCGAGTTTAAACAATAGTGCTAGCCCAGTGCAACGTGTTTTGAGAGAGGGGAGTGATTTTAAGCAAGCGACGGTAGATGAAGAAACCGTGAATTTGATATATGAGAAGGTTCGGGGCAGGTTTTCTGAAAAATCGAAGGTGGGTCAAGAAATTACGAAACAACAAATAGAGAAAGTTCTGACTCAAATCAATAACGATCCTAAGTTTGATGTGCATCTGGAAGAAGTTCCTGATTATATTTATAACAATAGTTTATTTATTACCGATAGAAATCACGGCAAATACAGGTTTGATGTAGACTTGTCGTCAGAACGTCGAGAAGAAGAAGTCACTAAATCTAAAAAGACTTCGTTGGCGAAAACTATTTATGGAACAGATACCAGCGACAAAGAATCTATGCCTCAAGAGATATCAGAGGCATACAATGAAGGTTACCGCGATTTTGATTGTGCCTATGGTTACTTTGATGGTAAAACGGCCCCAATGTTTGAGAAGCTTAATATAAACAAAGGGTTTGTGAGAATTCTCTATAAATTTAAGCATGAACAGCTAGAAGGGGCCAAACAAGAAATTGCGCGACTTTCGGCCATCAAGGGAGTAATTATACATACGCTTATGTTGCATGAGCTACCCGTAGGCGATGAAGCCTTGGAAGAAGCCCTGGATGCACTCTCAGAGCTGTCTAAAGAATATAAAACCAACACGGGAGTAAGTAATGTGATGGAGTCAGGTCTGGGAATCAAGTCAGATTTGAGTAATGTAGCTAAAAAGTTAGAAGAAAATGAAACTCCGCTTACTTCTATCGAAAACCGTATGGACCCTGCGGTACCCGATAAAAAGGTGAGAGAATATTGTAAGAAAAACAAGATACAATACCTGGCCTATGGAGTATCAGGGCCAAGCACGGGCGGAACCTGCGGTAAAGTTCCTGGTATGGGGAATGGAGACTTTAAAGTATTGAATGATCCTGGTATGCAGCAGTTTGCCCAAGAATGTGGGGTAGAGACCAATGAGCTTCGTTATGTGATATATACCTGGGCAAGGCAACAGGGAGCCAGTGTGATTACGCGAAGTTCTCAGCAGGGGCGTAGAAACAATAACAAGACTGACTTGGATTTAGATAGCCAGGGATTGGATACATTCATGCAAAATTATGAGCCTAAGAACCTTACTGAAGGTATTTACACGCCTTGTTATAATTATTTAAGAGGTCAAGGAGTAAGTACCAACACCTTATCTACCGTGACAGAGCACATACCTGCTAACTGGCTCGAAATCTATTACAAAGATGTAATTGTAAACCTGAAAGAAGATCGCTTGACCAACCTGTTGGTAAACTATACCAATTTATTGTCACAGTCGCCAGGCACTTGGGAAGACCTCACCAAGTTGCGAGAGTGGTTGGGTGATGTAATTATCGAGAGTGAGTTAGAGCAAGAAGAGGCTCCTAGTACTGCCACGATTACCGAGTTAATTGACCTCTCAAAAACGAGTGGTTTTGTAGTAAAAGGAGGTGACTATACTAGTTATCTTAAACTACAGGATTTCCAGAGTGCAATTGGAAACAAAGATTTATCTACTATATATTTCCACGATGAGGGGAACAGTAAATTGTTTATGTATTCTAGTGATGACAATATAAACTATACTAAGATGGGATAAGATATTTATCATCTTCATCTTTTCTTGAAAATTTCTGAAATCAGTTTTGACAAAATTTTTTGTCAGGCTGATTTCTTTTATTTTTACCCTTATTGTACTCCTGTAGTTTGCAGTGAAAGCTGACCGATTTATGAAATTTAGAATGATTCAAAATTAGAGTGATCACTTCTCATATTTGTTCAAATAATCGTTGAATTGCTTAGATTTGTTTGAAAATAGTATGCTAACCGAGCATTTGTAGAATATTAACATACCAAACACTTAAAGTACAAAACTTGTTGATTCGCTAAGATGAAATATTTGCAAAAAATGATGGATAAAATAAGAGAACAGGCTTTAATAAATTCATGTGTAGTGGTGAGTCAGCAAATAACAACGGAAAAGGCAATAAAAAAGCCTTTCCCAAAAATGAGAAAGGCAATGTTTGTGGTGCCAGCTGGATTCGAACCAGCGACACACGGATTTTCAGTCCGATGCTCTACCAACTGAGCTATGGCACCGTTTATATCTCAATTGGGAGTGCAAAAGTACAGATCGAAATAATATATACAAATTTTTTTTACATAAATTTTAAACAGACATAATCTTCAATTTTTATAAATACATTTAGACTATGAAATTTTTACCACAGGTTGCGTTTTTGATTGCATTGGGGGTGACAGCTTACCTGATTTATCGAAGAGTTTCCCGCATTGGATCCAACATCCGTTTGGGTAGGTCTTTGGAGCGTAAAGATAATTCTTCGGCTCGCTGGGCCACCATGTTTCGCATTGCTTTTGGGCAAAAAAAGATGTTTGATAAACCATTGGTAGGTATCTTACATTTTTTGATTTATGCAGGATTTATATTGATCAATATAGAAGTACTGGAAATCATCATAGATGGTGTAACAGGCAAACACCGAGTATTTGCCGGGCTTTTGGGTGGGTTTTATCCAATATTGCTTAGCTTTTTTGAGTTTTTGGCGGTAGGTGTATTGTTAGCCTGTGTGGTGTTCCTGATCCGTCGTAATGTATTGAAGCTACCACGTTTTGCAATGCCCGAGATGAAGGGCTGGCCAGCTTTGGATGGTAACTTGATTTTGGTGATTGAGATTACGCTCATGTTTGCTATTTTGCTTATGAATGGAGCAGATGCAGTTTTACAGAAAAAAGGAGCAGATCACTATGTGCAAACAGGTCCTTTCTTGTTTAGCCAAATGTTTGTTCCCCTGTTAGATGGTTTATCCATTTCTGCGTTGGTAGCTATTGAGCGCATTGGTTGGTGGTTCCACATTTTAGGGATTTTTTCTTTTGCCGTATACGTTACTTACTCCAAGCACCTACACATTGCATTGGCTTTCCCGAATACCTATTTTTCAAATCTTCGTGCCAAAGGTTACATGGACAATATGGAGTCGGTAACCAATGAGGTACAATTGGCGCTTGGCCTGAAAGAAGACGATGGTAATATGGCGGAAATTGACCGTTTTGGAGCAAAAGACGTGAACGACTTGAGCTGGAAAAACCTCATGGACGCTTATTCTTGTACCGAGTGTGGCCGTTGTACTTCCAATTGTCCCGCCAATATTACAGGTAAAAAACTGTCTCCACGCAAGATCATGATGGACACCCGAGATCGTCTGGAGCAGGTAGGAGACAATATGGCCAAAACTAAAGATTTGGAAAAAGCCTTGGGTGAAGGAGATGCTTTGTACAGCGACACCTTTATCTCAAAAGAAGAGCTTATGGCTTGTACTACTTGTAATGCTTGTACTGTAGCTTGCCCAATCAATATTGATCCTTTGTCTATCATCTTGCAGATGCGTCGTTATGTAGCATTAGAAGAAGCCGATACCCCACAATCGTGGAATGCAATGTTTACCAATATTGAAAATAATATGGCTCCATGGCAGTTTTCACCCACTGACCGTTTCAACTGGGCTGAAAACCTAAATGATTAATTGAAGTCATTAAAAAATAAAAGGAGAGAAGACTTTAGTGCTTCTTTCCTTCTTTCATTTTTGGCCAGGAGTTATCCAGGCGGAATACACAAAAATTAAAAAACCAGTCGGGAAATATCAAAAAAATCAATATTTTAAGAAAAAGTATCAAGTAACCAGATATTCTTAACGGAAGCTTTCACTCAAAAATTAAATCTATGGGACTTTTTCGGTTTATTGGTCGATTATTCAAAACAGCCCTTATACTGGTGATCGTATTGGTAGCCTTAGTAGCAGTGGCAGGGAACCTAAGTGATGAGTTCAAAGAATTTGTTGATAAAGGCAGAGAAACGATCAGTGAAGAACTATTCAAAGATGGCGGAGCACTAGGCAATGATAAGTCAAGTGGTAACTCGGGAAGCACCTCGGGCAACACTGGCTCATCGGGAGGAAACAATGTTTCAGAAGAATCTTATACGCGCAATGCGAGTATTCAACTTACCAGAGTTAGAAATCACCAAAAGGTCAACCGAAGGCCTAGTAACTATTTGTTTGACTATGTGTATCGAGACGTGGTCAATCGTGGTACTCAGATGAAATGGCAAAACCCTAAATCTCCAGTGGATAACATCAATCAATCTTTTGGATTACCTCACGATTTTTTTGAGCGATCTTTTACTTCCAATGCGGAAATTCGTCAAGTGGCCGAGCGTGGTTATTTTAGAGTGAAAAATAACGTGGCAAGCCCTGATTACAACCGTCTGATTGAAATAAGTAAGTACATTACCAAGCCTATTTATGAGATGATTATGAAAAAGGTGGGTAACGACCGCTCTTTTCAAAAACCCATTGATGAGTTGCTTAAATTTTGTCAAGATATTCCCTATAAAATTCCAGCCGATGTATTTAATAATAAGCAAACCGGGGGAATTTTTCCGCCTTCTTTGGCTTTAACCAATGGTTACGCCGATTGTGATACCAAGGCGGTACTCTTTGCCAGCGTATTATTGCATAATCCTCGTTACAAGATTGTATTTATTACCATTCCAGGGCATTTGTTCCTGGCTGTCAAAGGAGTGCCTAAGCCATACCAAAAACATATTACTTATCGTGGTGAGAAGTATATTTTGTGTGAGCCTACTGGACCTGCCCGCCTGGCATTTGGCCAGGATGGGTTTAGCAATTACACCATTAAAAATGTAGAGCCGATTAGAGGTTATTATAACTAAGACATGACGAACGAATACTTTATAAAACTAAAAACGAAACATCTAAACTTTTAAAAGCCCAATCATGGATAACAATGTCATTTTTTCGTTGTACGACACCATCTTATCACTCATTTTTGGTTTGGTAACCATCTATATTTCTCTAAGAGTGATAGATAAGTTGGTATTGCGCGAAAGTACCCTGAAAATGGTCAAAGAAGGCAACACTTCTATCGCTATTTTCAAAGGGGTACTCATCATATGCACACTGTTGCTTACTTACAATAGTATTGAATCTTCAGGAGCTGCATTGCGTACCATGGTATTCAATTATGGAGGCAACCTCACAGGTAAAATATTCTTGATTTCACTGGGTTATTTCTTATTGTTTTATGCTATTTCATTGGTTTTCAGTGTGTTAGTGATTTTGATTAGCTTCTATGTATACATCAAAGCTACCGTAGATTTGGACGAAATAGCCGAAATTAAGAAAAATAATATTGCAGTTTCTATCTCATTATCTTTGGTGATTTTTGGAATGACATTATTTATTCGTCCATCATTGGATAAGTTGACCCAAAGTTTTATCAATTATGACGCTTTCTCTGATAAGCAAATCAATGTAGATAATAAAGATAAAAAGGGAGGCATTACTCCTAGCAAAAACCCTAACATAAGATAATCCTGCTTGAAGGATAAAGTCGAGACAACCTCGATGTATAAAAAACTTACAGAAAGAAAACCAGCATGTATCTGGTATTTAAAACATAAAAAATGAGCGAAATTACATATAAAGTGCCTCTAATGGCAGATTTGGCCGCAGAAGGAAAGACCCCGGAAGTTCTATTTTGGGTGGGGTGTGCCGGATCTTTCGATGACCGTTATAAGAAAGTAACCATTGCAATGGTTAAAATTTTGAACAAGGTAGGTGTTGACTTTGCGGTGTTAGGTACCGAAGAGTCTTGTACTGGTGATCCAGCAAAACGTGCAGGAAGAGAAGACCTGTTTCAAATGCAGGCCATCGGAAATATTGAATTGTTGAATGAATACAATATCAAAAAAATTGTCACTGCTTGCCCTCACTGTTTCAATATTTTGAAGAACGAATACAAAGAATTAGGTGGTGACTATGAGGTGATTCACCACTCGACTTTTTTGCAGCAACTGATCAACGAAGGAAAAGTGAAAATGCAAGGTGGAGGGGAGTTCAAAGGCAAGAAGATTACTTACCATGATTCTTGTTACTTGGGACGGGCCAATGACATCTATGAAGCGCCTCGCCAGGTATTGGAGCAACTAGATGCCGACTTGGTAGAAATGAAGCGTTGCCGTACCAAAGGTTTATGCTGTGGTGCTGGTGGTGCTCAGATGTTTAAAGAACCCGAAAAGGGGAAAAAAGACATCAACGTAGAACGCATTGAAGAAGCCTTAGAGACTGGGGCCAATGTGATTGCGGCAGCTTGTCCATTTTGTATGACTATGATGACCGATGGGGTCAAAAATAAAGAGCGTGAGCACGATGTAATGGTATTTGACCTGGCCGAAATCGTGGCTGATGCCGAAGGGTTGAAGTAATCTGACACTACTAGGCATTTTTCGTTTGTGGAAACACAAACGAAGGCAATCGCGTCGTTGTCTGTGTACTCACGGCCAACTTTAGCCAAAGTGTCTAGGTATGTATAATCAAATAAAAAACCCTGTTCTACGATGGTAAAACAGGGTTTTTTATTTAAAAATAAGTAACTATTTGCTATAGGTAATACGGTAAATGACATTGGCCATATCATCAGATACTAACATAGAGCCATCTGGCATTTGTAATACGTCTACTGGGCGCCCCCAAGCCAATTGTTCTTTTTCGTTGAGCCAGCCCTCGGCAAAAGTTTTAAATTCAGTTACTTTTCCACCATTGGTGTTGACCAGTGCAAGTTTATAACCAGATTTTTTACTACGATTCCAGGAGCCATGCAAAGCGATAAAAGCTTTTCTGTCATAACTTTTGGGAAACATCTTACCAGTATAAAAACGCATACCTAAAGCGGCTACATGGGCTCCTAGCTTTTGCGCTGGAGGAGTAAAGTCATCGCAAGGACGCTTGTCGCCAAATTTAGGATCTTTAGTATCGCCTTGATGACAATAAGGATACCCAAAATGCATCCCCTTTTTAGGTGCACGGTTTAGTTCATCAGAGGGCAAATCATCTCCCAAATAGTCACGCCCATTGTCGGTAAACCAAAACTCTTTAGTATCAGGGTGCCAGGCAAACCCTACACTATTGCGGACTCCACTAGCGTATACTTCTACATTGGAGCCATCAGGGTCCATACGGGTGATAGACGCATACATAGGGTTATCCAGTCTTTCACAAATATTACAAGGTGCACCTACTGGCACATATAGTTTTCCATCTGGCCCAAAGGCGATAAACTTCCATCCATGGTGACGATCTGTGGGGTATTTGTCATAAACCACCACTGGTTTGGGAGGATTGGCAAGGTTATCTTCAATTTTATCATAACGTAAGATACGATTTACCTCTGCTACGTATAAACTCCCATTTCTAAAAGTTACTCCACAAGGCATAGACAATCCCGAAGCAATGGTATACGTTTTATCCGCTTTGTTATCTCCATTGTTGTCTACTACCGCGTAAACACTGCCACCTCCACGATTTCCAACAAAAATAGTCCCTTTGTCACCTCTGGTAAGCGAGCGTGCATCACTGATATTGTTGGCAAAAATAGAAATCTTAAACCCTGCTGGTAATTTAATTTTATCCAGCGGCAAATTATTAGGGTTGTTCAAGTCATCCTTGGTTTGAGGGGTATTGGTACCAGGATTATCCTTGGCATTGGAGCTGCATCCATACACCAATAACGCCACACCAAAAACATATAATAGTTGTGTAAATTTTTTCAGCATTGTGCAGTTCTTTTGATTTTGAGTAAGTATTACATAAAAATAAAGAATATCAAACGTATTACTTCATATTAACAACTCTTTAGAAATATGCTGTTACAATTGATTGTTTGATGGTATATTGTGAAATCAGGCCACCATAACGCAATTCAATCCTACGATAACACCATTTATGCCGACTGATATGACTGTTGTCTCAAGTAAAAATCAAGAATCACCAAAGCCGCCATGGCCTCTACAATGACTACCGCTCTTGGTACCACACAAGGATCATGGCGTCCCTTGCCTTGCACCGTTACTGACTCTCCTTCAACATCTACACTTTCCTGATCTCGCATAAGGGTCGCTACTGGCTTAAAGGCTACTCTAAAATAAATATCTTCGCCATTAGAAATTCCTCCCTGAACACCTCCTGAGTGATTGGATCGAGTGTGTACTTGTCCTTCTTCATCCTTGAAAATCAAATCGTTATGTTCAGAGCCTAACATTTCTACTCCGTCAAACCCACTGCCGTATTCAAACCCTTTCACTGCATTGATACTCAGCATGGCCTTACCCAATTCTGCGTGTAACTTGTCAAAGGCTGGCTCCCCCAAACCTACAGGAGTATTTTCAATGACTGCACTGATCACTCCGCCAATAGTATCGCCTTGCTTGCGTACCTCTTTGATGCGCTCAATCATTTGAGTAGCCATAGTTGCATCGGGGCATCGTACATCATTTTGCTCTATTTCGTTAAAATCAAGTTCAGTATAAGGAGTCGTAAGCTTGATTTGCCCAACTTGTGAAGTATAAGCCGTGATTTTGATGCCTTTTTGGGTCAAAAACTGCTTGGCAATGGCGCCTGCTGCCACTCGAGCCGCTGTTTCCCGAGCCGAGCTTCTTCCTCCTCCGCGATAATCACG
>DMXI01000538.1 GCA_003483885.1 Microscillaceae bacterium | reverse complement strand
ACCATTACAGTGGTGGGAGGAGCTCTGGCCTATTGTGAGCAAGATGGAACGGCTCAATTTAGATTGACTGATGCTACTACTGGGACTAATTTGAACAATAATGCCGCAGGAGAATTAAGCCGGGTAACGTTTGAGGTTCAGGTAAATTCTACGGGAGCTTATCAGCCTGTAGTGGCCGAAGTAAGAATCATTCCTGGGGCAGCGGCAAGTGATGATCGGGTATTGTTAGATCCGGTAGAGTTGGCCAAACTAGGCAAAGACCAAACACATAACATTCGTTTTAGATACGTGGATGCCAATGGTTGTACAGACGTATCTAATCCAGTAGCCATTACCATTTATGAACTACCAGTTCCAGTGGTGAATGGCTTGGTTGCAGGTTATTGTACTGATGCACCTACTACTAATGTTACACTCCAAGACGACGGGGTAAATATTACCATCAATACTGCGACTAATAATGTAGTATTTGAGATTGACCCAGGCAGAACCGGAGCATATACCACTACATTACCAACGGGAAGCATTACCCTGAACAATGGAACTAATCAAGTAACGATTGATCCTACCAAGATTCCGGTAGGTACTTACAATATCCGTTACAGATACACTGATGGCAATACTTGTTCACAATATTCAATAGATTATCCAATTGAAATCTATCCATTACCTTCTTTGAAGATCATTGGAATGAGTACTGAATATTGTATTGATAATCCTGATATAACCCTAAGAGCTGAAAATAACGGAAATGATTTATTGAATGATTTGGCTAAGGTAAGCTTTAGTATTAGTACCAATGGTGGGCCATTCAACGCACCTGGTGGAGCCGTGGTAGTGGATGCAGCAGGGAAAACAATTACTTTCAAGCCATCTCAATTAGCAGCTAACAATTATCGTATCAGATATTTCTATACTGATGCCAATCTTTGTGATGATTATTCAGATACACTGAGTTTTGTTATTCACCCGTTACCAGTACCTACTATAGATATGGCTACTGGTGCCGCCTCATATGCTTATTGTGTAGATGCGGGACAACAAGAATTAGCCATACGAAATAATGGGATAGCTTTGACTGCGGCTGAACTGGATAATGCCATCTTTACCATTGATAAAGGTGCTGGATTTAGCACTAACAATGGTGAAGTGGTAAAAACTGGCAACCAAGCCTTCATCGCTCCTTCGGTATTGACAGTAGGAACCCATAAGATTAGATACAGGTACACCGATGCCAATACTTGTGTACAGACTTCTAATGAGTTGACAGTAGTCATTAACCGACTACCTACGCCAGTTATTAATGGCATAGACGCTACCGGATATTGTGAAAGCGAAACTTCTGGTACGTTGACTTTACAAGAAAATGGTGCCAACATTACGATCAATGTTGGGGCGGGCAATGTAGTATTTGAGGTAGATACTACTGGAGCTGGTTTTACACCTCCTCCTACTGGTGGTATTACTTTGGTAGATGGTACCAACCAAGTAATTTTGAATCCAAACAGGTTCCCAACAGGCATTCACCGAATTCGCTATACTTATACCGATGGCAATGGTTGTGTGGCTACTTCAAGCGATGCTACTACTTTTGAAGTATTACAATTACCTACTTTAACTTTTACTGGGTTAAATGCTACCTATTGTAATGACGATGCACAAGTGCAATTGAGAGCCTTCAATAATGGAAATGTGTTGTCACCACCCAATGGTGCATTTACAATTAGTACCGACAATGTCAATTTTGCGGCTAATTCGGCCATTGATGCCAATACCCACATTTTAGATCCATCTAAATTGACTCCTGGTATATACTGGATTCGTTATGAGTTTACCGATGCATCGCTTTGTAGTAACCTTTCTGCGTCTCAGCAAGTAGAAATTTTCTTCTCGCCTGGACGTGACCTAGACTTTACCTTTACCAATACTTGTTTTGGAGATGATGCAGCATTTACAGCTACTGCTTCTGGTATTACCAGTCAATGGAAGTGGGAGTGGGACTTTGGAGATGGTGGACGTGATACTACTCAAAACCCAACCCATAAATTCCCAACCTTTGCTTCGTTCCAGGTAACCTTGACTGCTACCAGCCAAAACGGATGTAGCTTTACCATCCAAAAAACAGTGACTGTAACTCCGGTACCTACGGCTGACTTTAGCTCTGCAGGATTCTGTGTGGGAAGCCCTACTCAATTTACGGATCAATCTACTGTATCGCAACCAGGGCAAATCGTAAGATGGTTCTGGGACTTTGGAGATGGTAACACTTCTACGGTACAAAATCCAAGTCATTCGTATGCGGCAGCTGGTACTTACAATGTAACACTACGTGTAGAGACATTGGGTAGTGTGACCAGTTGTACCAACACGATCTCAAAAACAGTATATATTTTCCCATATGTAACCGTAACGAGTACCGACACCTATTTGGAAAACTTTGAAAACAACAACGGAGGTTGGATTGCTTACGGTTCTAATCCTAGTTGGCAACATGGAACACCAGCTGGAAACAAAATTACAGCTACCAGTGGCAATGTTTGGATGACTAACTTAACTGGTACTTACAACAACAACGAATCTTCTTGGGTAGAAAGCCCTTGTTTCAATATTGATGGAATGTTGAAACCCGTAGTAAACTTGAGATATTGGGTAGATACTGACATTAACTTTGATGGAGCGGTGTTGTTGGTTACACTGGACGATGGGGTAAATTGGGAAGTGTTAGGAACTGTAAACTCAGGAATTGACTGGTACAACAAAACAGGTATTCTGGGTAACCCTGGTCAGCAAAGTGCGGCACAATCCAGCTGGAATGGTAACATTATTGGATGGGCAGGCGATACCGACACTACCTGGAAAGTGGCTAAATTCCCACTAGATTTGATCAAAGCTCGACTAGATGCAAACCCTAATGATAACTTGAAAACGGTTCGTTTTAGAGTAGCGTTTGGTAGCGATGCCAGTAGTTCTCTTAATTCACAGTTGGATGGTTTTGCTTTTGATGAATTCTTTATTGGAGAGCGTAACCGAGTAGCACTGTTAGAGCACTTTACCAATAGTTCTAATACGGTGGCCAACAACGAAAACCTTTACGTAGATACTACATTTACGGTAAGCGATCCTGAGGTAGTCAAGATTGAGTATCATACGGCGTTCCCAGGAGCAGATGTATTGAACCAAGATAACAATGCAGCGCCTAGTGCTCGTGCCTTGTATTATGGGGTGGCTGTAACGCCTAGAACGGTGCTGGACGGGGTAGCCAAAGATTCGGCTTTCTCTACTTATGGACAAGATGATTACAATACACGTATCTTGGAGGCATCTCCATTTAACATCACAATGGACTTTGCTGGAAGTTCACCCACTAGCTTAAATGTACAGGCTACTGTAAACGCGATCAATAATAGCGTAGTTGGGCCATTGATTGTACATATTGTAGTGATTGAGCGAGAGATTAGCGGAGTAGGAACTACCGGGTTAACTTTCAAGAATGTAGTGAAGAAAATGCTTCCAAGTGCCGCTGGAACATTGGTTGATTGGACTGCTGGCAAGACCAGTGAAGTCATTAATCAAAGCTGGACATTGGATAAAATCTATAATAATAACCAAGTGGCTGTCGTGGTATTTGTACAAGACGACTTAACCAAAGAGGTATATCAGGCAATGATTGGCGATCCTACAAGCTTGTTGCGTACCGATAATGGCGGTGGACAAGCGGCTGGATCTGGAAAAGTAACAGGTGTTGCCGATGATTTACAGCACGACTTTGTGGTATATCCAAATCCTGCTACTACCAAAGTATATGTAGGATACAAATCTTATACATACAAAGAGGATACACCATTTTTGATTTATGATCAATTGGGCAAGACTATCAAATCGGGTACGATACAAAAAGGTAAAAACGGAGTGGTGATCAACACCCAGCAATGGGCCGAAGGAGTATACCACATCGTGCTTACGGCCTCCGATGGTTCCAAAACACGCTCTAAGATTGTGAAGCATTAATTGCTCTTAAACCTATTATATCTTCAACAAAACCCTTACTATTGATTGGTAAGGGTTTTTGCATTCTTGGAGAGTCATGATTTGAGATAAACCACTTTCGTTAAATTTTTGTTAGTTTAGCATAAAATTATATTACACACTATAATACATAATCACATGTTTCATAAACACAGCATATTACTGGGTTTAATGGCCATACTATGCTTACTCCCATTATACATCAAGGCCCAGCAATTACCTGCCAAACAATATATACTTGAGGTAAAAAACTACCAGCAGTTCGAAAAAGATATTCAATCACTACCCCCCAATATCAAAGTAGTGGACATGGATCAATCCCAACATTTTGTGACCATTCAAACTACCGAGGTGGCTTTCAAACATTACCTCACAACCAATCGCTACATTAGGCGTTACCAGTTGAATGGAAAGTGGACAACCCTCGAAGCTACCCAGATCGATCACAATTTCAATGTAAATAAAATCAATCGTTTACAGCATGAGTTTCCTAACATCACCGGTGAAGGAATGTTAATTGGCATCCATGAACCTTTCTTAGATGTAAATGATATAGATCTACAGGGGCGTTATGTAGAAACCACCACTCCTGCGAGTTTTATAGATCGCCATACAACCAACATGGCTACTTTGATTGCGGGGGGAGGTAATTCCTCTACCCGAGGCAGGGGAGTGGCTTGGCGGGCTACTTTTACTTCTTCGAGCAATACCGATACCTTACCTGAAAGTGACACTTACTACCAAAATCTCAAGCTAGGGGTGCAAAACCACTCCTATGGAATAGAAATACAAAGCTTTTATGGCAAACAAGCCAGGGCTTTTGATCTAAGCGCCAACAATAACGATCAACTGCTGCATGTCATGTCTATTGGTAATTCGGGATTGGCAGTAGATAGTAATGGAACTTATAAGCTGATACCAGGCTTTGCCAACATTACTGGAAATTTTAAAATGGCCAAAAACATTCTGACTGTGGGAGCAGTAGATAGAAACGAAGCTGTTACCCTAATTAGTTCTCGGGGACCTGCTTATGATGGAAGAATAAAGCCCGAGCTGGTAGCCTTTGGAGAAGGAGGGACTTCTAATGCCACCGCGATTACTACTGGTATCGTGGCGCTATTACAACAGGCCTACAAACAAAATAATAGCAATCAATTGCCCTCAGCTACCTTACTCAAAGCAATCTTGATCAATAGTGCCGATGATGTGGACAATCCTCAGGTAGACTACCGAACTGGTTTTGGCAATGTGAATGCCTATCGTGCGCATCAAGGGCTTACCCAAAATCAGTTTTTTCAAGGCAATACTACTCAAGGCAATACTGTCAACTTTGATCTCACGGTACCTGCCAATGCTCAAAACCTAAAAGTAACTTTGGTTTGGAATGATCCAGCAGCCGCCGAAAATGTTTCTCAAGCCCTGATAAACGATCTAGATTTAACGGTGACCCAAATGAGTACTGGCACTACATTGTTGCCTTGGGTATTGAGTACCACGCCTGACGCTGTTGCGTTGAACCAAACCGCTACTCGTGGGGAAGATCATCTGAATAATATAGAGCAAATTACCCTAGCTGATGCTAGTGCTGGAACTTATCGTATTGCGGTCAAAGGACTGACAGTAACTGGTAGCCAATCTTTTTACATTGCTTATCAGTGGGACGTAAAAGGCCAGTTTACCTGGGACTTCCCTACAGGGAGTGATAATTTGCCCTACCATGGAGAACTTGTTAACTTTTTTCGTTGGCAGTCTAGTTTTGCTGCTGGGCAAACCGGAAAATTAGAGATTAGTGTAGACCAAGGCCAAACCTGGGAAGTTGTGGAGCCAAGCGTAGACCTGAATAAAGGATTTATAGAATGGCAAGAACCTAAAGATACTTTTGCCTTGGCGTTGGCACGTATGACTGTAGGAAGCCAAGTTTTTACTACCGAGACCTTTACCTTATCTACTCCTATACGTTTGGATATCGGTTTTAATTGTGGAGATTCGGTCATGATCCAATGGCCTAAAATACCCGCAGTTCAGTCTTATACCTTGCTTACCCGTGGTGATAAATATTTAAAAACTTTTACCCAATTGACTGATACTTCTATTGTGATTAATAAATCATTGGTGGCAGATTCGCTGTATTCAGTAGTGCCTAACTTTTCCTCTACCAAAAGTGGGATAATGTCGGCTACTGTGGATTATAACTTTACAGGAATTGGTTGTTTTGTTTCGTCCTTCTTTGCGGAACCTCGGGTAGATACTGGTATTGCCTTGAATCTGGCATTGGGAACCAATCATGAGATTGCTCAAATTGTATATGAACGAATTAATAATAACGTGTACGAAACAATTGGTACCCAAAGCCCTACTGGGGTGATTACAGATTATGTATTTTTTGATGAGCAGCCTTTTACCGGGCAAAATTTTTATCGCGCCCGCATTGTTTTTAAGAATGGTTCGGAAGTTATATCTGAGCTCACCAGTGCTTATTATTTGGATCAGGTACAATTTATCTTTTTCCCTAATCCGGCAGTACGTTCCAAGCCTTTGAATGTTTTTAGCCGTGATTTTCAAGGAGAACCCATCACCATTAAATTGTACAACTCACAAGGAAAAGAGGTGTATAGTGAAGAGTATACCTCAGATCGCCATACAATCAATCTCACCAACTACCCCAGCGGATTATATTATTATCGAGTAGGCACCAATAGTGTACAAAAAACTGGTAAGATCATCTTGAAATAGATGATCTTGCATACTGATTATCATGAGTCATCCCGAATTTTTCGGGCTGGCTTTTTTTTATTGAAAAAGGCTCGTGAATTGGTTAAATTAAAGTTCCAACACTATAAAAAAACCACCGAGCCTTA
>DMXI01000344.1 GCA_003483885.1 Microscillaceae bacterium | reverse complement strand
AGTCGAGATGACTTCATACTCTTAAATAACTAAAACCTGAAGGATTAACCAAAAATCTAAGGCAACTTGTAGACTGCACAAAAGTGTATTCGTATATGTATTAGAAAATTAAAAAGGTTTTGGTACAATAATCCAAGCCTTTGTAAAGTACATGCTACACGAGAAATTGGCTAATGTCAGGAGATTCATTCCAAGATGGTGGTTACATTTCTTGTCTAAAACGCATTACCAGAAGTAAATAGTTGATTTAGTTTATCCCTTTATGAGAAGAATAGTCATTTGCTTATTATTCTGTTTAGTTACGTTATACACTGCTCAGGCTCAACAAGGCCCATTCCATTTTGCCCAAGACGTTACCACCAAGAATTATGTGGCTGGGATGATTGTTTATAAATTGAAGCCCAATGCCACCCAAGCTCCTACTTATGGACGCAATACTACGCTTAGTTATCAACAACCCAAGGTATTAGCAGATCTAAAAGCCAATAGCCCGGTAGAAATGTACCCACACGGACTCCTGCCCCGCACCAGTGCCAACAAAGCAGAGTTAGCTCCTAATGAACTGGCTAGCAATGGGTTATCGCAGCTTTCGGGTATATATACAATACAGGTGCCACTGGCAATGGATTTAGAAAAAGCCATTACGCTGCTCCGTCAACAACCCAATGTGGTATATGCCGAACCTATGTATCGTTATCAAAGCCTTAAAATTCCCAATCGTAAACCTTTTTTAACGCCCAATGACCCTCAGTTGTCTAGCCAAACTTATTTGGACAAAATAAAAGCCAAGGAGGCCTGGGACGTGCAAACTGGTGATCCATCTATGATTATTGGAGTGGTTGACTTTGGTTTTGATATTGATGTAAGCACTAATTATGTACATACCGATCTAAGGACAAATTTTGCGGGGGCTCTCGATATTGGCAACTTTCCTACTACTGACAACAACCTAAGATATACGGGTGATCAGGACAGTCATGGTACCGAGGCAGTGGGCATTACCTCTGCTACGCCCAACAATGGAGAAAACATTGCGGGTATTGCCTATAATTGTAGATATATTGCCATCAAAGCCAATAACGACGCCAACACCACTTTTTTTGGGCTAAATGGGGTAAGCAATGCGGCGATTGACGGAGCCAAAGTAATTAATATGTCCTGGGGTCGTCCCGGAGATCCTAGCCAGTTTGAACACGACTTTCTAAGGGCAATTGTAGAGAAATATGATGTAGTACTGGTAGGTGCGGCTGGACAAGATGTGACAAGTTTTACGACTGGTACCGAGCGATATTGGTACCCAGCGTCTTATTCTGACATTGTACTAAGTGTAACTTCTACCGATGAAAACGATCACCGCTTTGCTCCGGTGGATTACAATGAAAAGGTAGGAATTATTGCCCCTGGGAAAGATATTTTTACACTTAAGAACAACGGTGGTACTGGCACTGCTTCAGGCACTTCGTTTTCGGCCCCTATGGCGGCGGCAGCCGCCGCACTGGTGAGGGTACAATACCCCTCGCTCAATGCCGCTCAAGTAATTGCACGCTTACGAGCTACGGCAAACGCCAATGCCATTTATGGCTTGGCAGCCAATAGTGCTTATGTCGAAAAACTAGGTTCAGGTTTATTAGATGTGCAAAAAGCAGTCACGGAAGCCAATCCTAAATTTTTGTCACTAGAATCTCACACCAGAAACACGACGGCTGCCGCTGGAACCACTACTCAGATTATTTGTAACTTCAAAAATCAACTAACAGCCATTACCAATTTACAGGTGGAGTTAAGTTCTACCTCTCCTTTGGTCAATATTACTCAAAATACGGCTACTCTGGGGGCAGTGGCCACCCAAGAAGTCACAGGTAATGTGGCGGCGCCGTTTGTAGTAAATATTGATGCTGGTACTGCCGCCAATACTCGGGTGTTGTTTACGCTTACCTTCAAGGATGGCGCTACAACGCTGCATACGCTTTCGTTTTACGAAACGCTCAACCCTAGCACCAGTACCGACAAGCGAGCCGATTTGAATATCAACGAATTGAAACTTACCCTAAACGATGTGGGTCGTTTGGCTGTATATAATTCCCCTGACGCCAGTCAATCTTTGGCCTTAGGTTTAAATTACAAAGGGGAAACGATTTTGGATGAAGCGGGGTTGATGATTGGGCTTAATAGTACCCAAGTTTCAAACTCGGTGGTAAGCACTGACGGAAGCGCGACCCTTACCCGCGACAGTAAGTTTACAAGTAAGCTTTCTAGTTTACAATATTTGACCAATAACGATACTTTGCAAGATATTACGGTTAGTTATGAAGATATTACCGACAATACAGAACGTATACAGGTAGAGGTGCTTCAGCGAACCCGAGCTTGGAAGGGTACCAATAAGAATAACTTTGTCATTGTTGAATACAAAATCCGAAACATTAGCGGTGCTACTATTAATAATTTATATGCGGGTATTTTTGCCGATTGGAATATCAACGATCCTGACGAAAACACCGTAAATTGGGATGCCACCAATGGTTTTGGTTATGCCTTTGACAAAGGCCAAAATATTTATGCTGGGGTGAAACTTCTCACTTCTCAGGCCAAAACTCACTACGCCATAGAGAACAAATCTTCTATCGACATAAATATTAATAATGACTTTACTACTGGCGAAAAGTTTACCACACTTTCTAATACTGATCTCACTCAGCATAGTATTGTCACTGAAAAAGATGTGTCTCATGTGGTAGGTGCTCATTTAACCAACATTGCCAATAACGAAACTCGCCTGGTAGCTTTTGCAGTAATGGCAGCAGATAATCTCACTGCACTACAACAAGTGGCTACTGATGCCAATGCTCAATTTTTGATCGCCAAAACGGGGCCAACCCCTGCTATTAGTAATGTAAGCGTATGTAAAGGAAGTTCAGTAAGTTTGACACCTACTAATGGCAATAACTTTGACTTTTTTGCCGATGCCTCTAAGTCAATTTTATTGTTCAATGGCCGCTCTCTGGCACTCAATAATATTACCGTAAATGACACATTTTATGTGGTCAACCGAGACTCATTGCAAGCAAGTGCAGCAAAACAAGTGATCGTGAGCTTAGCCAGCAGTCCAACTGCTCAGTTTGGTACCAATCAAACTGTTTTTACCAATACAGCACCTGTCACTTTTACCGATCAAAGTACAGCAGCGACTCAATGGGAGTGGGATTTTGGTAATGGGCAAACTTTTGTAGGTCAAACTCCTCCTGCTCAAACTTATACTACCGCAGGTAATTATCAAGTCAAACTCAAGGTAACTTCCGCGGGAGGCTGTGTAGATTCGTTGGTAAAAACCCTGAATGTAATAGATTGTAACGCCTGGAACGATGCCATCGTCATGCGTACCGATACTTTAGACATAGGCACTACCGATACTCTTAGCTTCAGCAATACGGCTACTAGTGCAGTGGCTTATCAATGGGATTTTGGGAATGGTAATACTTCTACCCTCGCCAATCCTTTGCAATTGTTTACCCAAACCGGCTCCTTTAACATTACCCTCACTACCCACAATACTCAGGGCTGTAGTGCCACCACCCAAAGAACCCTGGTGGTAATCAACAGCTTTGTAGTAGGAGTAGCTGAACAGTTGAAACAACAAATAGGTTTATTCCCAAACCCTGGCAAACAACAATTTCAGTTAAAGTTACCCGCTTTGCCTGCCCAAGCCGAACTACAACTCACCAATTTGCAAGGACAGGTGGTATTTGAAAAAACAGGTTTGCCACGCAGCAAACAATCCATTTTCTTAAACTTACCCAAATTACCCGCAGGTGTTTATTTGTTTCAAGTCAAGTGGGGGGATGATTCCTGGACTACTCGTTTGGTGATTCAAGGTGACTAAGTTTATATTATTTGCTAAAAACGAAATAATTAAGGAGGTAAATAGTACTTTTATTCACCTCCTTTTTTTGTCTTCTGAAAACCCTCCCTACTTCTTTAAAATATCTTATCCCCCCTTCTCTAAATCATATTTCACGTTATTTTATCCAGAAAAAATTGAACAAAACTCCTCGAAGTCAAGTTTGGAATTTCGGTTATAATAGAATGGTAAATAAATTCAATTTATTATTTTAGCCTCGAGGGTATATTTATTTTTCAGAAAATACTTTACTTTTGAATATTCATTTTACCTGTAATCAAGCCTATACTTAAAACAAAGTATTCAGAGACTATCTTTACAGACAAATCAAAAAAACTACACACAAGAATGATTATATTTATTTTTCTAATTGCTCACTGGTACTTGTCATTGTTTTCACAAACATTTTTCCAGCATAGATATGCAGCTCACAAGATGTTTACAATGTCAAAGTTTTGGGAAAGATACTTTTTCATTTTCTCTTATATTACTCAAGGTTCCTCTTACTTAAGTCCTTATGCTTATGGCGCTATGCACCGCTTGCACCACGCCTATGCTGACACCGAAAACGATCCTCACTCTCCCTCTTACGATCCCGATCCATTTACTATGATGTGGAAAACAAAAGGTGTTTATCAAGAAATTTTTGCCGATAGAATGGATTTAGAGGAGCGCTTTACCAAGGATTTACCTGAGTGGTGGGCATTTGACCGCTGGGCTGATAGCTGGAAAAGTAGGGCAATATGGGTTGTGATATATGTTGCATTTTACGCCGCATTTGCTACCCACTGGTGGATGTATTTATTTTTACCTATTCACGCTACCATGGGGCCATTCCATGGGGTAATCATCAACTGGTTTGCTCACAAATATGGCTATCGTAATTTTAAAGTACAGGACACGGCAACGAACATTATGCCAGTAGATGTATTTATGATGGGCGAAGGTTACCATAACAACCACCACGCCCACGGCTACCGCGCCAACTTTGGGTACAAGTGGCACGAACTAGACCCTACCTTTGTGGTTATTAGAGTTCTGGATGCATTACGTATCATCCGATTAAAACCGACTAAAATCAACCCTAAGCCTCCTTACAAAAAAGCGAAGCTGGTAGAAGAAACGGTTTAATTAAATGTCATTCTCAGATATATTATTAGGCATTGCCATTGGCGATGCCTTTGGAGCAGGAGTAGAGTTTCAAGACCGTGACTGGATCAAATCCCAAGTGGATTTCAGTCGCTTTGTCAACGCCCGGAATTCTATTGCTGCTCATTTAGTTGATAAACCTGCCAACTTCCCTCCTGCTGAAGCATTTACCCAAAACTACTCTCCTTGGGACTACACCGATGATACTGAAATGACCATCGGGGTTGTAAAAGCCTTGCTAAGTAAACAGGCCTTTACGCCAGATTTATTAGTGGCCCATTTTACTCAGGAATACCAACAAGGTAAAGCTCAAAAAGGCTTTGGTCGCAATGGGCATGGCTCTATGCAATGGGTGTTTGATGGTACCCAAAATATAGCAGAAGTCAGGGCTTTTCAGCAAAACAGGCCATACCCAGGCAATGCTCCCGTCTCGCGAGCTGTTCCACTAGGATTGTTGCCCGTCAACCTCATCTCCTCTTATGCGCATATCAATGCCGATGCTACCCATCCGCACCCCAAGGCTCGAGTAGCAAGTTTACTCATTGCGGAAGCAACTCATTTCTTGTTGGTACAACACGGCGATGCCAGAGACTTGATCGATTATGGCCTTTCTAAAATTCATTCACAGGAAGAAGAAACGGAGTCGTTGCTTGCTACAGTTGCCCAACTGCCTCCACCTGCGCAACTACAGCCCAAAGATTATGAAGTGCTCTGTGGTATACAACCCATTGTAGCGCCACGTTTTTTACCAGGAATCAAGGGATTACCTTCCGATGCCATGTTAACTGGCATTTGTGCGCTATATGTACTTAGCCACGCCCAAAGTGCTTTTGACGGACTTAAAATAGCGGTGCAAATGGGAGGTGATGTAGATTCGCTGGCTTCTATTTGTACTGGAGTTTTGGCAGGAAGGTATGGGTTGGATTCCTTGCCTGAGTTTATGCTCAAAAACATAGAAGGGAAAGCTTATCTAAAACAAACAGCCCAAGCTTTTGAAGATTACCTGACCGCCTTATAATCAAGCCTCAAACCATTCTCTGGCAGCATGCAAATAGGCACTCGCCTCAGAATACCCCAAAATATAGGCAATGTCTTGAGTTTTTAACTGATTGCCTTCCCGTAAGTAGCTTGCTAGTTCTTTTTTAATCGCATTGGTAATCGCACGAAAAGACTGGCCCTCGTTGGTTAAACGTCGCTGAAAAGTACGGTCGCTCATTGCAAATTGGGCCTTTACCTGTTGAAAAGTAGGTAACTCGGGGGCACACATTCTCAATATCATTTGTTTTACCAAAGTAGCAAACCCAGGACTCTTCTGTCCTTGCTCTAGCATCATGAGGTATTTGGGCAATAGCACCTCAATAAAGCGCATATTTCGCTGATTGATGCTTTCGTTCACTTTTTGGGTATCAAATATTAAGCAATGCTCGGAGCCTTGGGCAATAGTTGTACGTAGTTGGCGCTCAAAAGGAGCCAAATCCTCGTAAGGCAATTGAATCGTTAGGTTTTTGGTCTCCAGCATCATTCCAAGCTCTCGAAACATCACCACATAATTAGCATCTAGTATATGCCTTGCCAGTAGCTTTTGTTCTACTTGAGTTTGTAAAGTAACTTTAATTTTATCGCCTACAACTTCTTTATGAATTTGAACAATGGGAAAATGAGTTGCCAGATAATCTTCCAATAATTTTAATGCTTGCTCTATACTATGGGCACTTAAAGAGATTTGATGAATCAACCCCAAACTCCCCAAATTGAGGTACATGCCAAAGGCCAGCCCTAAATATTCATCCTCTAGCTCGGTAATCATTTGAGTCCACACCCGACCATAATCATCGATCGACACTCCAGCCTGCATGAGGTCTAGTTCAGAGTCAGACAGCAATGCTTGCAAAGAACGACGGTTCATTCCGCGACAAGCCGCAAAATCAAGTAAATAAGTCAAAAACGAAGCATTAATTGCCATAGGTTCTGGAGTTTGGCGTAAAATATCAATCTTTTCAGACTTTCCCCAACCAAATTTGAGGTATCAAATAAAATCATTGAATTCAACTCTAAACATTGATACTATGACTACCTTAAATCGTGCCCTTACGGCCAATTTTTTAACATCTCTTCTCTTTGGGATTATTCTGATTTTTTTTCAGGCTCAAGTAGCTCAACTGTTTGGTGTAACTCCTCATGTGGTTTTTCCTATTATAGGAGCAGGTTTGTTGCTTTTTGCTCTTTCCATTGCCATTGAGATCAAAAAACAACGTCCCTTGGCCATTTTCTGGATTAGTGCCCAAGATGCGTTGTGGGTTATTACCAGTGCTGTAGTACTCGTTTGGCAACCTTGGCCCATCTCAGCTGCGGGTTACTGGATTATAGACGGCGTAGCGATGTTGGTTTTGCTATTCTGTGTGTTACAAATCAAGGGATTGGCACAAATAAACACCCGTAATGGGGCCAAGATACTTACCTTCAAAAGAGTAATCAATGCACCACAAGCCAGGGTTTGGGAAATCATCACTCAATTTGAGGAATTTCACCTGGTAGCTCCTAATATAGATGCGGTGGAAATTCTTTCAGATCAGACTCAGGGTACAGGAATGATTCGAGCCTGTAGCCATGGTTCAAAATCCTGGCAAGAGACCTGCACCTTATGGGACGAAGGCAAAAAATACGCTTTTGAAGTAGACACGCAGGCCCCAGACTACCCGTTTCCTTTTGCTGCATTGCGAGGTACCTGGGAACTATATCCACTCAATGAACAACGAACCGAAATTTTGATGGAGTTTGAAGTAACATACAAAAAGAAAATTCACCAGGCGCTACTTCATCCAATTGCCCAATGGCAACACCGCAAAACGGGCGAAACATTGTTGAACAATTGGCAAAAAATGGCGGAAGAGACGGAGCAATTAAAAGTATTAAAATAGGTATTTGATGGAAGTTGTTTTTAGAATTGTTCTCTTTTTGGCTGGAGTAATCAACTTTGCTCCAGCCTTGATTGTCTTTTTTCCTAAGACAATAGCTCAGTCTTATGGTATTCAACTCACGGAGGCTAATCTAGAGTTATTGATGCGACATAGGGGAATATTGTTTGGCTTGGTAGGTGGGTTGATGATATATGCCGCTATTTTTAAGAAATATGAGAACTTAGCAGTGTTTTTAGGTACTATTAGCATGGGAGCCTTTATTATGCTGTATATCTTATCTAATACTTCTTTTAGTCCAGGTCTCACCAAAGTAATGCGTATTGATGTCGTAGCCTTTTCTTTGCTCTTGGTTGCTTATGTTTTACATCAATTAAGTTTTAAATAAGCCTCCATATATTACCCATATCTCAAATACTATCCCTGATTGCTTTTCTGTAAACAGTTAGGGATTTTTTTGATGTCACCTATTAAAATAGCCTACAAATTTTCTTTGGCGCATATACTATTTTCAATATATTGGTGTTACAGCTTGTCCAGAGCGATTATTCTAGTACATAACTACACGCTACTTATAGATTCAGGAAAGATAATGCTGTACTATCAAACGAACTTATATGACAAAAGAAAATCCTTCTGAGGAAAGTATAACCAATTTTGACAACATTGAAGATGAAGCAACCCGGATAGATGCAATTTGTCTATTCTGTGACCAAAACCGGAATGCTTTACCTAAAGAAAGTCTCCAGCTATCTCAAAAAGCTTATCAATTAGCCCAGAAAATTGGCTATCAAAAAGGTGAGGCTTCTTGTCTAAAAGGCCTTGGTTACCAACATTGGCACTTGTCGGAAATAGCTTTAGCGCGGCAAGAATTACTTGCCAGTAGGAATATTATGGCCAATATCAACTATTATTACGAGTGGGGAGAAGTGTGTATGATAGAAGCCATGATTATGTGGAGTCAAGGGGACTATGAGCTGGCCATGAATTATGTACTGGACAATATCAGGTTGTTGGATGAACGCCAGGAAACCCATGCTCAAGTGTGGCTGTATTGGGCATTGGGGGTTTACAATTATGATCTAAAAAACTACGACAAATCCCTTAAATATTATTCACAAGCGCTGGAAATATGCAGGGTGATGCAGCGCTACAATGCTGACCTGGAAGGCTGGACTTTGCTTGGACTAGGTACCGTGTATCGTGCCAAGGAAGAGCAATCCAAAGCGCTGGAATATTTAGAAGAAGCCAAAAGGTTTTCTAAAAAATATAATCAATGGATGCAAGCCGCCAGGATTCATTTTGAACTGGGTAACCTTAAGCTTTCTCAACAAAAACTTGATGAAGCTAAAGCTGCTTACCTTGAAAGTTATGAAATGCGTAAATCTTACCAGTTAAAACCTGCCATGGTAAGTAGTCTACTGTCTTTAGCAGAAGTAAAAACTCAGCAAGAGTATTATCAAGAAGCGTTGTTAGATGTACAAGAAGCCCTGGAGATAGCTTCGGAGATAAATACTCGAGCTAAAATCTATCAATGCCATCAGAAACTCGCGCAGCTATACGAGTTGCTCGCGGATTACCAACAAGCTTATCATCATATTCAGCTTTTTTACCAAATAAAATCAGGGGTAGTAAGCGAGGAAACAAACAAAAAACTCAATGTGCTGGAAGCGAATTTTGCCGCTGAAAAGGCGGAACAAGAGAAAGAAATTCACCGCCTAAAGAATGTCGAGCTCAAAATTGCCCACAACGACATTATCAAAAAAAATAAAGAGATGATGGCCAGCATTACTTATGCCCAACGCATTCAAAAAGCAATGCTACCTCCTTTGCAAGAAATACAAGCCATGTTTCCAGCGTCATTTGTGTTGTTCAAACCACGCAATATTGTCAGTGGCGATTTTTATTGGTTCAAAAAAGTAGGTAATCAAACCTTCTTAGCAGCAGTAGATTGTACTGGGCACGGTATTCCAGGAGCTTTTATGAGTATGTTAGGCTATTCATTACTCAATGAAATTGTCAATGAACAACAAATACCCAAACCAGGAGAGGTTTTAGATCAGTTACACCGCCAAATCCGTAAAGTATTACGACAAGATCAAACACGCAATAGAGACGGGATGGATGTTTGTCTTTGTAGCTTTACCAGAGGTCAAGAGTATGCCACATTACAATTTGCGGGGGCCAAACGCTCTCTTTATTATGTAGAAAACCAACAGTTTAAAGAGATGAAAGGAAATCGCCAAAATATTGGTGGCTTTGAGGGGCTCAGCTATACTAAATTTAGCACCATAGAGACCAAAATTTATCCAGAAGCCATGCTTTACCTTACTACTGATGGCTACAGTGACACCCCTAACTTTAAGCGAAAAAGCTTTGGGCAGGAACGATTCAAGCGATTGCTACAGGAGATTGCCACCGAACCCATTCGAGATCAAAAGCAGCGTTTGGAAGAAACATTGAGCAACTTCCAACAAAACATTGAGCAACGGGACGACATTTTGGTCATTGGAATTAAGCTATGAAATAGGCAATTATTAATACTCTTGCTCCAGCGGATGAATCATCAACTCGTCTACTACTACGTGAGCAGGAGCATTGAGCACATAGCTCACCGATTGGGCAATGTCTTCGGGTTTAAGCCAATTTTTGTTGTCATCTTCACCAGGCTTATTGCCATTAAAATGAGTGTCTACCAATCCTGGGTAAATGGTGCTCACTTTTATGCCAGCACTGCGTACCTCTTTGCGTAAAGCACTCATGAGAGCATCTTGGGCATATTTGCTGGCACAATATACAGAACCGTTAGGGAAAGTGCGCTTAGATACATCAGATGCAATGGTGACAATATGGCCTTGCTGGCGAGTCTTCATATGTTTGACCAATGCTTTGGTCAGTAGAAAAGTCCCCTTGATGTTGACATTCAGGATTCGATCCAATTCGGCTTCCTCAAAAGCTTCAAACTCCTGAAAGCTACCTACGCCTGCATTATTAATCAAATAATCTACTTGGGAATATTTGCTCAGCATTTGCTCTATAGCGGGTTGTACTTCGGAAGCCTGGGCAATATCCAGCGCATAAAAATCGGCTTTTCCTCCCGCTTGCTCAATTTGGGTTTGTAGCTCTGTAAGTTCTTGACTATTGCGAGCAATCAGTATCACCTGAATTCCTTGTTGGGCTAGCTCTAGGGCTACAGCACGGCCAATCCCACGAGAAGCCCCGGTAATTATAGCATTTTTTTGCATTTATTTATCCTATTTTGAGTATTTTCGCTCAATATAGATAATTTACAAGATATTCCCATATCCTCAAAGTACTTCAAGGCTTGACAATGCTCATCGAAAAATTTATTTTCACTTCATGAAACCACCACCCGAAGTACTAGCCCTCAAACATCTCAAAGAAGCCATTTTTTCTAAGGTCGTTTTCTCACCCGAAACCTGGGAAGATTTTGCACAATGTTGGGAACTGGTCAGTTATCCTAAAAATACTTACCTGACCAAACCTGGGCAAATTGAGCGCTATTTGTACTTTGTAGAAGACGGGGTGCAGCGCGGTTTTCATTTGGTAGATGGCGAAGAAATTTGTGTGGCATTTTCGTTTGACCATAGCTATTCGGGCGTGGTAGATTCTTTGATTACTCAAACGCCTGCCAAATACTATCTTGAAACCATCAGTGATAGCGTGTTACTGCGTCTTAGTCACGAAGATTTGCAAAGTTTGTACGAACGCCATAAGGTAGTCGAGCGCTGGGGGAGGCTCATTGCCGAACAAATTTTGGTGGGCAAAGCCAATCGGGAAGTAGCTATTTTGTCTTATACTGCCGAAGAACGTTATCGCCGTCTGATGACCCAAAGCCCTCGCTGTATCCAACTCATTCCCCAAAAATACCTGGCTTCTTACCTTCGAATGACTCCCGAAACATTTAGCAGATTACGACGAAAAGTAAAGGATTTATAAAGATATCTCAGAAGTTACTTTTTTCTATACCACATTTTTGTAAAAGTTTCTCGATGGTTTTGGCTACTTCCGATACTTTAAAAAATTTGCTTCTGCTCACCTCTACATCCAATTTATACAAATCGCTACTGTACGCAGAATTCACGCCTCTCATTTTTTCGATATCTTGCCCCAGGGTTTCTTCTACACCCTCTGAGGAATAATATTCGTGCTTAAAATTGAAATGTAAATAAATCAAGTGATCTTCTCGATCAATTTCAATGGCATATAAGTCTTTATCTTCCATTTTTTCAGAAACTTTGGTTAAACATATCTAAATGTATATCTTCTCTTACAATAGTCAAAGGCCAAGTTTATTTTTTACTTCTTGATCTACATCAATTGAGGTAAAAACGCAAAATATTACATTTGTATTCAACAATCTATTCGTTGATAATCAGCAATTTACCATTAACATAAGTCAACTATGAAAATAAACACTGAAGAACTGCTTAAGCAAGCCAAAGCCGATGCCCAAGAAGATTTAAAAGTAGCCAAAGAAAGTTTTGATCATCTCACCGAAGAGGAATTATATTGGCAACCTGCCCCTGGTAAATGGAGCGTGGGCGAATGTCTGGAACACCTCAACATTACATCGCGTAACTATATGCCCAAGATCAAAGTCGGGATTCAGCAAGGTTTGGAGAAAGGCTGGCAAGCCCAAGGTATTTTCAAAACCGGGCTTATTGGGCAAAATTTTACCAATAGCTTTCGTCTGGATGAAAACAACCAGCCTCGCCGTAGAGTGAAGACTTTTAAAAGCTTTGAACCCAATAATTTACCCCAGCGAAATCCCCGAGTAAGAGAAGAGTTTGCCGAAAACATGGCGCAGTTTATTGCTCAAATAGACCAAGCAGCTCAAGTAAATCTCAACAAAGTAAAAATCACTTCTGCCATTGGCCCCATCTTTCGCTTTCGCCTGGGAGATGTCTTTCGCTTTCTCAATGTACATACTCATCGGCATTTGATACAGGCACAGAGAGTCGTTTTATTAAGTGAAAAGCAAAGGCGACCATCGCCTTGAATGAAAAATGTAAAACGTAAAATGAAAAATGGTTTTTCTATATCCGACCTACTATTGCGTTATAAAGCTTAAATTTATTACAGTACTCCTAATAAAAACTCTCAGCTTATGTCAAAAGAAAACCCATTAAAAGAAAAGAGTTATCAATTTGCGATTAGAATAGTCCGTCTAGCTCAGTATTTACAAAATGGACATAAAGAGTTTGTGTTAAGTCAACAAATATTAAAAAGTGGAACAGCTATTGGGGCGCTTATTCGGGAGGCAGAATTTGCTCAAAGCAAGTCTGATTTTATCCATAAAATGAATGTAAGCCTAAAAGAGGCAAATGAAACAGAATATTGGACTTGTTTATTAAAAGATACTGATTATATTCCTCAAAAACTGTTTGAAAGTTTACAAAATGACGTGAAAGAACTGATAGCCATGTTGGTAAGTACTATCAAAACCAGTAAAATGAACCCAAACTCCTCAAAACGGTAAATAATTAGTATAGTGCTGAGTGGTCGGCTACGCTTTGTGCCATTTTTCACTTTACATTTTACACTTTTCATTTAAGAAGGTTTTTCACTCAAATGAGCCTCTCCCCATTTTTTCATACTTTCAATCACGGGTAGCAAAGAGCGGCCATAGTCGGTCATGTAGTATTCTACCCGAGGAGGGATTTCGGCAAAGATTTTTCGTTCTAAAATTCCGTCGGCTTCCAGTTCGCGTAGTTGTTTGGTGAGCATTTGTTTGCTAATACCCTCAATACCACGCTGCATTATGCCAAAGCGATTGGCACCTTTTTCAATCAAAAATATAATGATGGGTTTCCATTTGCCCCCAATTTTACTCATACAAAAAGTTACTGGGCAAACTTCGGGTGCTACTGATTTGCTCTCTGTCATATGCACTAAGGTTTTGTAATGTACTGATTATCAACATTAGTCATTTTTCATTGACTACTCTATTTTTAATAAATTAGTAGTCAATAAAGAACAAAGGTAGCATTTTTGAGAAGAAAGGGCAAAATGACATAAGGCTACACCAACTTCAAAACCTCGTCTACAATTTGCTGAGTAGCATTTGGTTTGCCAAGTTGAGCTATATTTTGGGCAAGTTGGCCTTGTAAGTTTTCGTTTTTGATCAAGTCTAAAGCAGTGTCAATCAAACGCTCTTTAGCCTCACTGTTTTTAATATGAATGGCCGCGTTTTTGGCTTCCAAAGCTTGCACATTTTTGGTTTGGTGATCTTCAGCAGCAAACGGAAAAGGTACAAAAATCGCAGGTTTACCTACCAAACAAATTTCAGAGACTGCCAACGCTCCGGCACGTGATACAATGACATCGGCTAAGGCATACGCCAAATCCATTTCATAGATAAATTCGGTACGTTTTACCAAGGGGTTGGTTAGAAGTGAAGCATTATCGGGATTTTCTTCAAAGGTATTTTTACCTGTTTGCCACAATATTTGCACATCGGCCTGCACAATTTTATGCAAGTCTTTAGAAATACTCTCGTTGACACTTCTGGCTCCTAAACTCCCCCCTACTGCCAAAATTGTTTGCTTATTAGGATCGAGTCCAAAGTGTTGGAAGGCCTTTGCTCTCTTGGCCACTGCATCCAACTCTAAAATGTCTTTGCGTACTGGATTTCCAGTATATACCAGCTTTTCCTTTGGAAAGTATTTTTCTAAACCTTCATAGGCCACACAAATGGTTTTCACCCTTTTAGAAAGCCATTTATTGGTCAATCCAGCATACGAGTTTTGCTCTTGGATAAGGCAAGGAATCCCCATACGGGAGGCCATGTACAACAATGGGCCACTGGCAAAACCACCTACACCAATGGCTACATTGGGGCGAAAACGTTTAATAATACCTCTGGCTTTGAGTAGACTAGAAGTGAGTTTGAATGGAAAAGCCAAATTATCGGCCGATAGACTCCGCTGAATGCCACTAATCCAGAGTCCCTCTATAGGATAACCCGCTTTGGGTACTTTTTCCATCTCCATTTTACCCTTGGCTCCTACAAATAAAATTTCTGCATTGGCCTGTCGGGCTTTTAGCTCGTTGGCAATGGCAATGGCAGGGTAAATATGCCCTCCGGTACCACCTCCACTAATGATGGCTCGAACCGGCTTAGCACCAGTGTTTTGTTTATGCAGGATCTCTTTTGACATTTCCAGTTTTTGCTACTTTACCTATTTTATCAATATCTTCGTCTACTTCTCCTCTACTAATACTCAGTACAATGCCCAAGGCAATTCCTGTAAACAACAGCGAGGTTCCCCCCATACTGAGCAATGGCATAGGCATACCCGTAATAGGTACCAAACCTACCGAAACCGCCATGTTGATCAGGGCCTGTATCACAATACTAAATACCAGCCCGGCAGACAGAATTCCCCCAAAGGGCCGTTTACTATTAGCCACTACCAACATCCCCCGGTAGAGCAGCACCAAATAGAGCACCAATACTACCAAGCCCCCTAATAAACCATATTCCTCTATGATGATGGCAAATATGAAATCTGAGTAAGGGTTGGGTAAAAAGTTTCTTTGTACGCTATTGCCTGCACCCACCCCAGTTATGCCTCCAGTAGCTATAGCAATATAAGATTGCTGGGCCTGAAATGGTATCTCGCTGGAAGTATACTTGGCCGCAATACGACTCCGGAAAGTACCTGCTCGCTGCCCCATGTACAAGGAGGCCGATATGGATATAAAACCTACTACCACCAATAAAATCAGATAGTTGATAGGTACTCTACCGATAAACATCAGCACCAAACAGGTAGCAAATAATAGCAATGCACTGGATATATCAGTCAAACCGATGAGGCCACAAATAATTCCCACCCAAAATAAAATAGGCATAATGGCATCTTTGAAATCATCGATGCTACGTTGGCGCTTGGCCAGCATACTTGCCAAAGTGGCCAACAAGGCCAATTTAGCCAAGTCAGAGGTTTGAAACGATTGATTAATGATAGGAATGGTAATCCAACGACTAGCTTCGTTAATTTTTGAACCAAATTGCCAAGAGACAATCAGTAAGGGCACGGAAATTAGGAGGGCAACCCTTGATAAACGAGAATAATAACGATAGTCGATGCGATGAGTCACCCAAATAGCTATCAAACTGGTAAATACCAATATGGAATGTTTCACCAAGTAATGGGTGCTTCCCTGTTGATTTTTATAAGCGATGGTTCCAGTGGCACTGTATACCACCAGCACACTAATCGCCGCCAAGGCTATAATCACCATCCAGATAAACTTATCTCCCTGAAGATTTCGATCAAACCAGGTTTCCCGGGGTTGTTGTTCCTCTATAAAATCTTCTTCTGGCAGTTCATGTGCTGTATTTTCTATTGTGGTATCATCCATTGATTCTGCAATTAGACGACAGTCGACAATCCATAGTCTTCAGTCGTTGATTCAGTCTCTCATTAAACATTCGTAATTGTGATAGTGCACGAATAGCTGTCAACGGTAGACTGTTGACCGTCGACTATTATTTCTTCTTGCGACTCTTAAGCCTTACCAGCTTTTGAACAGCTTTTTTGAAGTTATCGCCTCGCTCTTCGTAGTTTTTGAAAAGATCGAAACTGGCACAGGCTGGCGACAATAATACGGTATCTCCAGGCTTGCACAAATCATAAGCCTGTTCTACTGCCTCGTTCATTTGCTGGGTTTGGATGGTTACGTGAACGTCTTTCTGGAAATAATTGTAAATCTTTTTATTATCCAATCCCAAACATATCAATATTTTCACTTTTTTGGTAACCAAATCCTGGATTTTTTCATAATCGTTGCCTTTGTCTACCCCTCCGGCAATCCACACCAAACGGCGCTGATCTTCAGGCATTTTGATACTATCCAAGGCATAAAAAGCCGAATCTATATTGGTAGATTTAGAATCATTGATAAACTTCACATTGTTAAGCTCTGCTACCTCCTCCATTCGGTGAGGAGCATTGCTGAAGTTTTTCAGCCCTTCTTGCAACGCCGCAGTAGAAGCTCCCAAAATCTGGCAAGCCTGCAACGCCAACATTACATTAAAAATATTATGTTTACCAGGTAATGGCAAATCATCGGCTGGAATTGTGAGTGTTTTTTGTTCTCCATCGGCAGATTTAAAATTCATCACAATTGCTCTTTCAGATTCGTTGTAATAAGACAAATCCATTTCCTGCGCCTTGTCCTGCTCCATTGCTTGTAAACTCACTGGCAAACACTTGGGTAAACTAATCGCTTTGGCGGCCACTATTCCTTCTTCTCCTCCTTGCGAAATCACTCCGTCCTTTATTTTTTGAAGTCGCTCGCCAATACTTACATCATCGTAATTGTAGATAAAATAATCCGAAGGTGTTTGTTTCTGGATAATCCTAAATTTAGAAGCAATATACTTATTAAAATTATTTTCGTAACGGTCCAAATGATCAGGAGTAATATTGATCATCATTGAGATAAAAGGACGCAAATTGTAGGTATTGTCTAACTGAAAACTGCTTACCTCCACTACAAAATAATCGTAGGCATCTTCTACTACCTGTTTCGCAAAGCTTTCTCCGATATTTCCGGCCAATCCTACCTTAAAACCAGCCTCTTGCAAGAGATGGTGAGTCAGTAGAGTCGTTGTCGATTTTCCGTTACTTCCAGTAATGCCTATAATCTTGGCCTGGGTATACCTTGCGGCAAATTCAATTTCTGAAATAATAGGGATTTGTTGGCGGGCTACTTTACGTACTATAGAGGCATTTTCTGGGATACCCGGGCTTTTGATCACCTCATCGGCAATGAGGATAAATTCATCTGTATGCCCCTCTTCTTCGTACTTTATCTCATTATCTATCAACACTTTACGATAATTCTCCCGTAAGATAGAACTGTCTGATACAAATACATCATAACCCTTGGCTTTGGCTAATAAAGCACTTCCAACCCCACTCTCAGCGCCTCCTAAAATTACGATGCGTTTTTTACTGTTTTGCTCTTCAGCGATTGTTTCTCTATCTGTCATTTGTTCTTTTTTTTAAGCGACAAGTGATAACTCCAAAATAGCAATGGGTACTGCCAACATACCTAAAGGTGTTGCCCAGGACCTGTTCTTGAAAATATCAAATATCTTACCACCCATTATCGGTACATTTGCGGCCTGGATGGCTCTTTACTTTGAGTATAACTAATTGAGTCGTAATTGATCAATATGGATAGTATTTGCTAAGTTTACACCAAATTTATCATATTATTTACCAATCCAACAACTATTTACGTTTTTTGAAAGTAAGCCAATTACATACGCCTATATAGTACTGTTTTTGCAATTGTTTGTCCCTATATCTGGGTACCAAACCAAAAGTTAGCAACAATCTTATACATATGAAAATAAAAAATTTTTACGCAATTCTGGTAGTTTTACTGGCAAGCACTACTTGGGTAACTGCCAAAACTTCCGCTGGTCATGATACTACCCTTGCTACCCAAAGTAAGCGTAGCACCGAGCAATTCCTATTTCAACTAAAAATGCAGGATATTCTTCATCAAAAATTTGATATTACCCGCCAAAAGAAACGCAGAGGTTGGCGCGATGGAGTTACTTTTCTTGAAATAGGGGGTGGTGCTGCAGTTGTTTATCGTTCCAATGATAATAATTTCCAAAACGCTCGTTTGCCACTACATTTCTTTGCCGAGTTTGGTAATACTGGGGTGCCTTTAAGCTTTGTGCTTTCGTACAATGCCAATGTACGTTTCAATGCTGATAGCTTATCTATCAACCCTCGCCACATCAATCTGAGCCTCAAATATTCTTTACTGCGTTATGCTTACTTTATTCCAGAATGGATAGATGCTTACGCTTTTATGGGCGTAGGTTTGTGGACCAACAACATTGTCCGTAGGCCTGATCCAGGGGCGCCAGTAACGGCGGAGCGACCTATCAGTAATCAGTCTGGTTTTAGTTTTACAGCAGGTGTGGGTACCTCATTTCGTATTATTGACCGTTTGGCGCTAAATGTACAACTGGCCTATTATAATGGAGGAGCCGACATTCCAGTGGTTACCAACAATCCCAACCCTAACCCTCCCCCACCTACCCTTATTTTCCCAAGGCGAATAGATGCTGGGTCACTACAAGTTCAACTTCTGTTAAGTTATCGTTTTGGCTTTAGTGGAGGACGCAAATACGTTTGCCCTACCTTTTTATAAACGAGACACTCGTTTGTTTCAAAATATTATTAGAGGCTGTAGACCTGAAGGTTTACAGCTTTTTTTTGACCAATTTTCAGGTATTTTGTGATATTTTAGAGGTTATGTACGTAATTGTTGTAAGCACTTTATTAGTTGATAAAGCATAGCCTATTTCCAAATAATTTTATGAGTGAATGAAACTTGTTTTGTTAATTAAATGTTAAACAAATAATATGATAAAAATATATTTTCCAAAAAACAGCTAGGGTTTAAGCTCGGAAAAAGCATCTATACCAATACAACCTTCTTCTTAAACATTATAACTAACTACTGGCCTGATCAAACTTAAAAATACAAATGAATTAATATACCTTTTTGGAAAAATACTTTCCTATTCTTTCCAAAGATTGAATGATTTATTGTAAACTTCTCAATATCCGTCAGCTTGTATCTTTTTAATCAAAAGTAAGCAATTGATCACTTGGCCCGTGATGACTGTAAGTACACAAATGAACTTGAGAATTATCTACTTTCACCTGTTTGTAGCTTGTTTATGCTGGAATACAAAATTCCTGCAAGCGCAGAATCTTTCTTATCTAAAACATTACACCACTGAGGATGGCCTTCCCCACAATGTGGGCTATAGCCTAATGCAAGACAGTAAAGGGTTTCTATGGATTTGTACCGATGATGGTCTGGCTCGCTTCGATGGCAAGGGATTTAAGGTTTATCGTAGTAAGGATGGATTATTAAGTAACTACCCCATAGATATTGCTGAAGACGAAGATGGTACGCTTTGGATTGGTAGCTGGAAAGGTGGCACCAATTACCTGCGTAATGACTCGATTTTTACTCCTAAAATAGATGTGCCCCTATTTAGGATTTCTAACATTGAAAGACGGGCAAACAAAATGGTGCTCTCTAATGAAAGGCTTCAAACCCTTTTTTACCAAAAAGAGGGCAATCAGTGGAAGTTTCTCAATTCCTCCCCAAAAACCACTATAGTTTTTAAAAAAGACTCTTCTCTTACCTATATCAATTATAATAAATTTGACACGTCTCAACACCTTAAGACGCTTGACTACCCTAAAACTTACCTCACTAGTAGTCAAAAAATGATCGTTTTTGGCGGGCTTTCCGGCATATGGCAATATCAAAATGACTCCACTTTTATTCCATTTTTTCCTGATATTATCAAAAAAGATACAGTTTATCATGCAATGCAAGATGCTCAGGAAAACTATTGGTTGGGAGGTTTTGGAAAAATTTTCAAAATTAATCCACAAGGTCAAGCTGAGATTATCACTAAAAACCTTCCGGCTTACGATATTTATGACATCAAACATGGTATTGATGGGAAAGTTTATTTTCTGACCAGCTTCAACAACTTAAATCAACGGGGGTTTTATAGCTACGACCTAGCTACGCAACAATTAACTAATCTCAAAAAACAATATAATTTGCAAGCCCTACCCGTTGACATGGAAGTAGACCGAGAAGGAAACCTATGGTTTACTACTAGTGGAGATGGCCTGTTTTGTATTACATATTCGTCTTTCCGAAACTATACCCAGCAACAAGGACTGGATAATAGCTTTATTACTAAAATCATTCAGGATAAGATGGGGAATATATACGCAGGCACCATCAATGGCCTGTACGGTTTTCGAGAAAACAGCTTCAAACGCATAAAACTGTCACAAAAACAAGCCTCGGTTGAAGTAAGCGATTTATATAGTGGTCCAGCAGGAAATATTTTTGTAGATGCCAACTTTAAGAATATTGCTAAAGTATACATTTTTGAGCTACTCAATCATCAGATATCCGATACTCTCGATCACTTACAGAACAACAAATACATAGACAGCCAAGGAATACTCTGGTCATTTCAAGATCATATTCTGCACAAACAAGGCATCTCTCTGTCGGCTGCTCCTGATTCTTATAAAAGACACGTTTTTGCCAGAGATTTACTCGTGCATCAGGTATTTGAATACCAAAAAAAACATTGGATAGCCACTAACAAGGGGTTGTTTGCATTTCGTGAAAAAGAAAATAAGGTTAAAAACTTTTTAGAAATCACCGATTCAATCACTGTAAAAGACGGCCTTATCAGCAACTTTGTCAATGTAGTCGCCAAAGGCAAAAATGGAGATTTGTGGATTGGTACAAAAGAAGGAATATGCCATTTAAAAAACGGAAAAATAAAGCAATTTAGCACTACAGATGGCTTAGTGTCTGACAATTGCGTTGCTTTGTTGATAGATCAGTATGGTGGTGTTTGGGTAGGCACTCCCAAAGGGCTATCTTATTTTAACGGTAAGAGATTTATCAATTTTAATAACAAAACCGGTTTAACTTCCCCAAATATCACTTGTTTGTTTTTAGACAACCAACACAAGTTATGGATTGGGACCAGCAAAGGTTTATCAGTATTGGATATCAATCGTAAACCATCGCTGGTAACTCCCCCTAAATTTTACCTGGAAAAGGTCCGCATTAACGGAAAAGAAATACAAGATACCTCCAACATATTACTCCATTATTATGATGGGTTAGATGCTACTTTTCAAGCACTTACTTTTGTACACCCCGAAGGTATTCGTTATCAATATCGTTTAGATGGTGGAGCCTGGAAACAAACTCGTTTAAACTTCATTGGTTATAATCGCTTTACCGCAGGAGAACACACCCTGGAGATCCGTGCCAGAAAATTTAACAGTAATTGGTCAAATATTCGAACCATACATTTTGAAGTAAAACTCCCTATATGGCGACGTAGTTGGGCGGTCATTGGATACTTGATTGTCTTGGTATTGCTGATGAATTTGATCATCAAGCGGCGATCTCAAAAACTGGAAAAAGAAAAGTTATACCTTGAAAAAGTGGTGGCCGAACGCACCCATCAATTAGAGCAACAAAAAGAAGAGATTACCCTTCAGGCCGAAAAGCTCAAAGAAATGGATCAAATCAAGTCTCGTTTCTTTTCTAATATCTCACACGAGTTCAAAACTCCCCTCACCCTGATTATAGGTCCAGCTGAGAAAATACTCACTGAATATAAACCCAAATTAGCCAAAACATATGCTCAATACATCTTGGCCAACGCTGATCGCTTAATGAAACTCATCAACCAGTTGATGGATGTGTCTCGTATGGAAAGTGGTAAAATGGTGTTGCAAACCGAAGAAGGAGATTTGACCGCTTTTTTAGGACAGATATTACAATCGTTTGAGTTATTGGCTCGCCAAAAATCCATTCAAATGGATATACAATCTAGTCACGCGGCGATTATCTGTAATTTTGATAGAGACAAAATAGAAAAGATATTCTTTAATTTACTTTCTAATGCGCTCAAATTCACTCCCGAAAAAGGTAAGGTGACTTTACAAATGGAGCAAGTAGATAATAAAGTTACTGTGATGGTGTCAGATACTGGTACTGGTATGTCACCCGAACAATTGCCGCACATTTTTGATCGGTTTTATCAGGTAGATAGCTCTAAAACCAGGGCTTATGAAGGTTCAGGTATTGGCTTATCGCTGGTAAAAGAATTGATAGACTTGCACGAGGGCACCATTCAGGTAAAGAGCAAACCAGGGGTGGGTACCGAGTTTAAAGTAACACTCCCTTTTGAAAAGTCAAACGTACCTCAAATAATACCTGTAATCCAAAGTGATCATATTGAAGATACTTCGACCAAAGACCACACACAGCCCCACATCCCTCAGGAGGTAAGCCAAAACACTATTTTAGTTGTAGAAGACAACCCAGAGCTCAGAGAATTTATTGTCAGTGAATTGAGCAAATATTACCAAGTGTTGGAAGCCAAAGATGGAGCCGACGGGGTAGCATCTGGGCTTGAACATATTCCAGATTTGATCATTAGTGATCTCATGATGCCCAAGGTAGATGGTTTCGAGCTGTTGAAAACTTTAAGAAACAAGACCGATACCAGCCATATACCCATCATTATCTTAACTGCCAAGGCATCTTTTGAAACCAGAATCGCTGGCTTGGAAAAAGGGGGAGACGATTACCTTACCAAACCCTTTAGCCCTAAAGAACTTCTCTTGCGGGTAAACAATATGCTAGAACGCAGGGATAGGTTGCGTGAAATGCTTGCGCGCAGCATTACCCAGCCAAATGCCCCGAAAGAAGTTGCCTCTAAACCCAAAATGAATGCTCAAGAAGAAGCATTTTTACAGGGTGCAGTAGAAATTATAGAAAAACACCTACACAATACGTCGTTTGACGTGGCCTTTTTCTGTAAAGAAATTGGTATGAGTCAATCCAGCTTGTTTAGAAAGCTAAAAGCCTTGACCAAAATGTCTATTGTCGAGTTCATTCGCTCGATCAAGCTAAAAAAAGCTGCAGTATTGCTCAAACAAAAAGACCATGATACTATTGAAGAAATAGCCCTGCAATCTGGATTTAACGATATTTCTTATTTTAATAAATGCTTTAAGAAACAGTTTGGAGTAACTCCTAAAGAGTACGAATAGATGTTGGTTATTTCTGCCCCCTAAACTTCTCCCAGCGCCGAGCTTCCCGCTCAAGCAAGCTGTTAAACTTATGGGGTATATCAATGCTGACCTTAAGAGATTTGTTTAATACCGGATGATTCAACTCTAAAGCAGTGGCGGCCAAAAACAACCCTTTGTGAAGCAAGGTATTGCCTGACTCACCATACTCGATATCTCCAATGATAGGATGCCCTAAATGCGCCATATGAATGCGAAGTTGGTGGGTACGCCCACTATGTGGCGACAGTTTTACAAGTGATACTGATTCGTTTTGAAGAGAGGGCACGGTTTGCAACAAGGTATATTCACTGTGGGCTGCTTGTGCTCCAATAGGTTCTTGAATATGACTATGGGTTTCCAGGGGTTTTCCTTGCACAACAGCGTGGTAGGTTTTCTTTATAATCTTTTGTTCCAGTTGCTGGCCCAGACCCATATGGGCTTGTGCTGTTTTGGCAATCATCAACAGCCCACTCGTGGGTACATCTAAACGGTGGACGGGTTTGGGCCATTTGAGCGCATCGGGTTCGGGAGAAGCAGTCATGTTTTGAGGCAACATATTGACAATGGTACGAAACTGATTGCCACTTACTTTTACCCCGGCGGGTTTATTGATTACCGCCATAAAGTCATCTTCGTAGACCACTTCCAGGTCATAATCATACACTTTGGGAGGAGTTTCTTCTAAATCTACCAAGGTAATTACGTCACCAGGCTGCACCCATCGCCCAGTTTCGGTCATTTGTCCATTCAACTGGATTGCTCCTTTTTTAAGGGCTTTTTTTACGCCTTTTCTCGAGGGCAACTGCTCGAAAATACCACAGGCATAATCACTGATTCTTTGTTTTTGTATGGCAGGTGGAACGGTGTGTGAAGCAAGAATAAACATCCTGGAAAATTAAACTGTAAAAGATTTTAAGTGTTGAATGTCTGCAAAGTTAGTTTAAAAAATTACCAGTCACGGAACCAACCCCACAAAATTCAGTGTTCGTTAAACGATATTCAACATTCAAACCCCACTTTTTTATCATTATGATGCAATGGTATATCCCTATTACGATTTTACCTGGAATTTCCCTGCTTATACTTTCTACAAGCAATTTTCTAATTGATATTAACCGGGAAATCAAAGATTTAAAGTCTCAGGGAGAAGCTTATGAACAGATTATCCAGATGAAGTTACGGCAACTCATTCGGCTGAGTTGGGTAATTTCTTGCTTGTATATTACTGTACTTTGCCTCACACTAGCAGGCTTGATTGCCAGCATCGAAAAAATGGGTATTCATGTAGAAAGGCTCGCGGTTATATTTTTGGTATCAGGCATTTCGGTACTGATGGTAGCCATCATTATTCTTATCATATTTGCCATTCGAGGGGTCAAAATCAGGCAAGCTCATCTTAAGATTTAGTTTTTGTTTATTGTATGGTTCTATTGTTTCGGCTTATTGCTGCATTGTTCTATTGTTGCATTGTTTCGCTGCGCAGTAAAACCGGGATTTACAACTTATGGTTAGTTCCTTCGGCTTCGCTCAGGACAGCATTTTTAGTGACGCATCACGCAACACTTGTCCTGAGCGAAGCCGAAGGAACTAATCATAGTTCAATGCAACAATAAAAGATGTGTCTACACATTGTCTA
>DMXI01000345.1 GCA_003483885.1 Microscillaceae bacterium | reverse complement strand
CTATCTCAACCAGTGACGTAGGGGCGGCTGAGAAGCTTCCCCCATTATTGCTACTAATAAAGAAGCTTACATTGGCCAAATCGTTCAATAAGTTGTTACCATTATTATCGGTACTTAACAATATATTGGCCGCATCGGCGCAAAACTCTTGGTTAATTGTCAAACCAGATAAGGTTAAAGTAGGCAATGCCCAGATTTCAATTGGATAATCCACAGAACGGTTTTCACAACCATTGGCATCACGGTACAAATATCTTACGTTATGTTGTCCCACTGGTACTGCAGTTGGGTCAAAAGTAACCTGGTTCGTTCCATCTACTAAAGTAAAGATAGCTCCAGTGGCAGTAGTATAGTTTCCATCGCGATTATAATCAATTTCAAAAGTAACATTGCTCATTGCCACATCAATGGTGATGTTGGTTCCATCGTCTTGCAAAGTAAGCGTTGAAGTGCTGGCATCGGTACAGAATCCTGTATTGGCACCTGCGGAGAAAATGCTGGTAATTTGAGGTAATGGCAATTCTCGGATAGTGATAGGAATCACATTTGACACATCTACACAACCATTCGCATCGGTATAGATAAAGCGAATATTGTGGGTTTGGTCTTTGCCAAGCTTAGCTAATTCTACGGGGTCTAGCAAGACTCGACTATCACTTACAGGATCACCAGGAATAATTCTTACTTCGGCCACTACAGGCTGATAAGCTCCCATCCCGTTTACTTGTACTTCAAAGGTGACTCTACTTAGTTCTCCACCAGCATTATCATTCAAATTGGCTCCTGTAGTTACATCTGTCAGCCTCAATTGAGCCGTTCCATCTAGTTCACAGTAAGCAGTAGCTCCTGCTACAATGGTAATCGTAGCTTGCGGAAGTTCATAAATCACAAAAGGAATAGCTCCCGATTCGGCCCTACACCCGTTCCCGTCTGTGTACTCAAACATCAATTGATAATCATTCCCTGCGGGTAGTCCAGCAGGTTTAAATGTAATCGTTTTCGCTGTAACAGCATCAATTTCTACTACTGTGGTAGGAGCTGTTGAAAAACTAGTGCCGTTATTATTACTAATGAAAAAGTCTACATTGGCTAAATCATTCAATAAGTTTTGGGTACCATCAAAAGCTTGCAGCAATACATTAGAAGCACCAAAACAGTAGGCAGCATCTAACCCGGTAAAAGACAAAACAGGTAATGGATGTATTGTAAATGAAACCTCAGAAGAAAGCTTAGAACAACTATTATCGTCTTGGTATGTAAACCTTAATTGATGCCCTCCTTCTCCAATCACATTTGGATGTACCTGCACAGTAGACCCGCTAATGCTTACTTCAGTAGACGATGCAGGCACAAAGCCTACTCCGTTTTTATTTAATTCAAAAGTAACCCGACCACCCGAAAGTTGGGTAGCAGTTAATGGAGTAATATTATCTAAGATATTAATCGTGGCATTTGCTAAATTTACGCAATACCCTCCCGCTGGTATTCCAGTAATAATGGGTTGGGGTTCGGGGTCTACTATAAACATCAAGTTTGTAGCTGTTACGTCCCTACAACCATTATCGTTGGTGTAGGTCATTCTTATTGTTCGGTTCCCGTCTCCCAAAGCACCAGGTACTGCATACACTTTGGCATTCGCAAAGTCAATGATTACCTCTCCACTATTAGCAGCAAACCCTGAACCTTTGTCAATTTCAAAACTCACATTGGCCAGCTGTGCTGCTGTAAGGGGTGCTGTAGCATCCCTCACGTCAATTTCCTGATTAGCAGCATTTATACAAAATCGGGAAGCACCTACAAAACTAATATTGGGTACTGGTAACGCGTTTACATTTACTTCTAATATAGGAGAAGTTTGTACGCAACCATTACCATCAGTATAGGTAAATTGAATTTGATGAGGGAATCCAGCTACAGTAGCTCCCAAAGCTTGTGGATTAATCGTAACTGTAGAGGTAGCTACTGTTTTGGTTACACTTCCTACTGGCGGAGTATCAAAAATCCCACTAGAGTTTGTTCTTACTAAAATATTCGCATTGTTTAGCTGAGTAGTTACCAAATTGTTAGTACCATCTCTCAAAGTAATGGTAGCACTGGTTACATCAGCACAATAGGTAAGGTTAGATTCTGCAAAGTTAGGGGCAGGTAGAGGAAATACTACAATGGTTTTGTTACCAGACTCTGCTAAACAACCATTACCATTGGTATACCTAAATTTGATTTGGTGAGTTCCTTCTCCCAGCGCACTTGGATCAAAAGTAACATCCCCTGGGGTTTGATCCGTAAACGATCCATCCGCTCCCTGGTCAATAGACATCGTCACATTACTTAGACTAGCCCCAGGAATATTCACCCCATTGTCCTGGGGTGTAATGGTTACCGCATTTACACTCACACAATAAGAGGCCGTAGTTAAACCTGAAGCAAACTGAGGAATTGGTAATGCATTGATTGTTAACTCCAAAGGTGTAGTAGTAGTTACTTTACAACCATTGGCGTTGGTATAAGTCATGCGTACGTTATGGGTACCTGTACCAAGGCTACTAGGTACAATCGTAGTCTGTCCTGCTGCCAATGGATCATAACTCCCTGTCTTATTTATTTGCACTTCAAATACTACTCTGGAAAGATCGGTTCCAGTAATCGCTGTACCTCCATCAGTAGGGCTAAGTACTACTCCTGCTTGATCTACACATACACTATGGGATGTTGCTCCCATAGGGAAAGTAAAATCAGGAGTTGGCAAAGCACGAATCACAAATGCTACTGGTGGTGAATCATTAGAGCAGAAACCATCACTATATGTAAAATACATTAGATAGTTACCTGCTCCCAAAGCAGAAGGGTTGATTATTTTGGTATTGGCCGCCAAACTTTGTTCAGAACCTCCATCTTTTGTATACTTTACTGTAAATCCGCTACTTAAGCTTCCAGAACCAGCCAGTGGGTTTAAAGTTACGCTGGTAACATCCGCACAATACTCTGGGTCTAATCCCTCTAAGGTTACTGATGGCAATTCACGAACATCTACGGGTACCGTTCTGGGTTCATCAAGATTATTGGGAAAGGGTGAACCTGGAAAAGGATCGGCTGTTTTGGAATAGCGTACAGTTATCAAAATAGTTCTATTCCCGGGAACACTAGGATTAAAATAATAAGGAGGCCCACCAGTAATCCCTAATCCCGTAATGGTAAAGTTAGATGTTTTATCATATACAACATTTCCCAAAGGAGTGGAAATTCTTATCTTATTAGGAAAAATAGCGGTATTAGTAGTTGGGATCAATGCTGGACTTTGAGGATCATTTAAACAATAAGTATTATTTAGGTTTTGAATAGCTCCTGCCGGATTGAAAACATTCAAAGTAAAGGTAGTACTCGCTGCACAACCACTACCATTGGTGTAAGCAAAAGTAATGGTATGGGTTCCATCTCCGGCTACATCAGGGTAAAAGTTGGTACCAATAACTCCTGGCCCTGAATAAGACCCCACGCTGGTAGCCTGTACTGCTCCGCCAAGTGTACCACCATAGTTCAAGCCATCTGTCAAGGCAAACGGAGTGGTCTGATCATTTGGAAAAGAAGTAGTAGCTGAAGCAATATATCCTACATCGGGTAATGAATTTACCGTAAAATTAATCGCGGGTGACGAAGTAGTTGCACAACCATTTACAGTCACTTCTACGGTGATACTACCAGAAGCTAAAGAGGTACTTGTATAAACATTACTGGCAGAGTTTTGCAATACAGTAGCTCCATTCCTAAATATATAATTAGCCGAAGTATTAGGCGTGGCAATTGCCGTAAAAGTAACAGATTCACCTGTGCAAATAGTATTATCTACATCACTACTAATGAGGTTTACCACGGGTAAGGGATTGATCGTTACCGTTAATGTGGTGGCGCCCCCTTCACAAGTCCCATTATCTCTCGTTACATAAAAGTTGGTAGTTCCAACATTGGCGCTGTTTACACCTAGGTTAGTCTGCAAATTTGCGGTGCTTCCCGTATATAATAAGTTACTCAATGCTGCATCAGAGTACCAACGAACTGTTAAAGCACCACTAGCAGTAATAGTTTGGGTACTAATATTCGTATTTTCACAAAAACTCACGTTTGTTTGACTCAATACTGGGTTAGAAGGTACTATGGGTGAGGTAAGGGTGGCATGTACTGTGCCTGTGGTATTGCCTTGTTGTACAGCAGTAGAGCTTGCATTATAAGTAATACTCCCTGGACCAAAAGTATTGGCTCTTATTTTTAATCCATTGATAATAATGGAGTTAATATTGTCGGTACCTGTGATATCATATTGTACTGTAATGGTATTGGTGGCTACTGTCACACTCGCATTGGTAATTTCAGCCCCGGTTACAATCACTGATCCAGTACCTGCTTCCATCTCATAGTTAGTAGGTACACTCAATATCAATTGCTGAGTAGCGCCTGTTGAGAAAGAAGAAGTTGAACTCTCGGTAATGACGATTGGGTCCATATTCGTAAAGCCTGTACCTATACAAGCAGCCACCGCAGGAGCGGTAATGGATACACCATTTACTGTAGTAAATCGCCATTGGGTCGTAGCAATTCCGTTAATTTCAGCCTGGGCTCGGCCTGCAGCTAATACTGCTCCATCATCTATGAGAATTTCGTATTGGGCTCCAAGGTCAAGGTCAGGTATTGTAATTAATAATTGATTACTGGCAGCACCTGTAATCGTAATATTTGCATCGGTAATATCTAGTACTGTAGAAGAAGTAGGCGCAGTTAATCGGTTGATTGTTATCTGTTTGCCTGCGGCTCCTTTTTGAATGGCTCCCAAAGCGCCATTATCAAAAGTAATCAAGGGGTTGGTACTCACCCCTACATTTACAGCCCCATTGGCTGGGGTGGTAGGCGTTCCAGTATATCCCGATTCGGTAGTAAATCTAAACCGGGTAGCCCCTGAGCCAGGTAAACCAGCTACATAACCGTTGGCTCCGCTGGCATCTCGCAACACACCATCGGCAAATACTACTTCATATGCTGTATTGGCCAATAAAGTAAAAGCTACTCCATTGGTAAGGGTTACCTGCCCACCCGTGATGGCTGCTCCAGCAATGTTAATATTTTGATCACTGGCTGCACCATCAGTAATATTTTTAAGAACAATGTTTCCACTACCTGCCTGTACATTTCCTGAAAAATTAAGCACCAGATTGGCACCAGTAGCGATATTTGTGGCATTATCATTAGGAGTCGTACTTGCCAATGAAATAGTAGAAGCAGTAGTAAATGACCAGTTAGCTGCGGTAATCTCAGGAACCGTAGCTCCAGCTCCAGTAGCGGCTACAAATGCGCCATCAGGAATAGCTACGGTATATTGAGTATTGGCAGCCAATGCACTTACTGTAATGGTTACCTGACTGCCAGAAACCCCCACAGCAGCACTCAACACATTGATATTTTGCGCACTACCTCCTACTGCTTGTACCACAATAGTTCCAGCAGCACCCTTGGCTACATTGGCAGAATAATCAATTACCAATGAGGTAGTTCCCACGGCTACGTTATTAGCATTGTGTGTAGGAGAATTAGGCGTTCCTGTGATACCCGATGCCGTCGTAAAACGCCAAACACCAGCCGCTACCGCAGGCACAGTAGAACCAAAACCACCATCTGCGGCAATTACTCCAGCTGGAATTTCAATTTCGTATTCAGTATTAGGATTAAGTCCTGGTGCGTTTCTAGTGGCAGTATTCGTTCCTGAGTAATCCAAGGTTGCAGCACTAATATTAATACTCGAAGTATTGGTGAGATCACGAAGTATTAAATTACCCGTTCCGCTAGTTACTTGCGCATCGTAAGTCACTGTCAAAGGATCATTCACTCCCACGTTTGTGCTACCATTCGCTGGGCTAAATGGAGGCACCAAAATAATGGCTGTTCCAAAGGTAAGGTTGTTTCCAGTAATGGCTGGGCCAGCAGAATTGTCAGAAGCTCTTAAAATAGCACCCGCATCCATTCTTACCCGGTATTCTTTGTTAGGGTTTAAGTCTGTGGAGGGGTTAATAGTCACTGTGTTTCCACTAATAGCCACTTGTGGGTCGCCAATTGGAATGGTATACTCGAGGGTTGCATCAGTTTGATTTCTGATCGTAATATTTCCTGTACCTACTGCAATGTTGGTATTATAAGTCAATACAATATTGGTAGTTTTGGCAATATCAGTATCATTATCTACTGGTGAAGTCGTATTCAGGGCTAAAGCTAAATCAACCGTGGTAAATGTCCATACTCCCGCAGCAATTCCACCAAATGATTCACCCGTTCCATCGCCCACAATGGCTCCGGCATCAATTTTTACTTCATATTGGGTAAAATTGGCTAAATCACTGGTAGGGTTAATCGTAACGGTGCTGCTTCCACCACCAATCGTTACTTGCGCATCGCTGATAGGAATCACAATGTCTGTTCCTGTAGGGCTAATAGGGGTAATGGTGATATTACCTGTGACACCCGCTGCTACATTGGTATTAAAATTCAACACCAGGTTATCACCTATGGCTACATTAGTAGCCAAAAGATTAGGAGTATAAGTATTTACTTCAGGACAAGTATTGGCATTTGAGCTAAGTGTAGCGTGTACTACAGCATCTCCTACGGTATTGCCTACTTGAGTAGCCGTCCCTCCTGAACGTGTAATATTTCCAGAAGAGCTTGCCGTGGTAGACCTTACTTTGATCCCACTAATAGTCATTGTATTGAGATCCGCTTCAGTGGATACATCATAAGTAACAGTGATTTGAGAGGTGGTCACGCTAATGGCAGGCGTTCCGGTAATGTCAGTCCCTGTAAAGGCAATGTTTCCAGTACCTGCTTCAAATGCAAAACCAGTAGGGGCATTCAAAATAAACGTTTGTCCCGCTCCTGTTGTAAAATAAGAGATCGATCCCTCATTCACCACAATATCTCCCAGATCAAAAAAGGTAGTAGTACCTGTACATATATTAGTAAGTGATGGAGCAGTTACACTAAGACTAGTTCCTGTAGTAAAACGCCATTCATTATTAGTAACTCCAGCTAAATCTTGACTGGAAGATGCTACTTGAAAAACTCCAGGATTAAAAGTGACTTCATACAATGTATTAGGGTTCAAATCCGCTGTTGGATTCACGGTTACTATATCATTTACAATCGTTACTTCGCCACCAGTGACATCAATGTCGGTAGCAGTACCAGCAGGAGTAATCGGTGTAATAGTAATATTCCCAGTTGTAGCCTGTACATTAGTTCCATTAAAATCTAATACAATATTAGCCTCTGGTGCTACACCAGTGGTATTATGTGCAGGTGTAAAGGTTAAAGCAGTGACATTATTGGTAACAGTTTGTGCTGCAAATGCACCCAATTGAAGCGTTGAGCCAAACTCTTGAGTATTTCCAGAACCATCATATTCAATAGTGATACCGTCATTGGCATCCAAAGGGGTAGCGAGGTCAAACCATATCTCATCGGCAGGTACCCCTTGCGAATTTAAGTGAAAAAAAGCAGAAGGTGTTACTACTAGCGTGTTTACCCTTATCGTAAAACCTACTCCTAAATCAAAAGATACCATATTATCAGTGGTGTTAAAAGTAACCACTATACGATTAGGACGATCAGCTGCTACTTCAGCACTATTAAAAGTAGGCTGTGCCCAAGCACTAAATGCTATAAGAGATAGAAGAAAAGAAAATACAATTCTTAAAAATGACCGATTAATTTTCGATGTTGTTGTAAACATGATTTAATTCGTAAAATTTCTTAAAACTTTCATCCTGTTAGTAAGGATAGATGATGATATTTTGCCTGACTTAAAAAATAGTATTATTTCACACTATGTATAATACATTTGATCAGGTTTTGTACTCTTTATTTTTTGTATTTTTTGTGCTTAGGGTATACACTGCCTGCATATTGAGTTGATGATTTATTATTCTTTGATAAATGTAATACTTCCAGAGTTGATTTATCAGAAAAATAATTGAATGATTAATGGCAGACGTAGTTGCTTGTTAAGAAAAAGAAAGGTATAGTAATTTACTTTGATGTTTCTAAATACGGTGTGGTTTGGAAATGGTAACCCCAAATAGGTAAGTTTTTACAACTACCTATCCGGGGAATTTAATATACAGTTTTTCAATTAAAATTAAGCTATAAGCATCCTGAAAATTAAGTCAGGGTAACTTTCAAAAAAGTTGTCTGAAGAATAAAATATTTTTTATTTTTTGATCAAACGCTTCCGAATGATCCTATCGGAAGTTTCAAACTCCACAAAATACACCCCTTCAGCCCAAGCTCGGGTATCTAGCAGGGCACTTCCAGATTGTGGACTCAATTCGCCCTGGTTAATCACTCTTCCTTGCATATCAATAATTTTAAATTGAGCTTTTGCATTGATACTCGGTGGCACTATTACAAAAACTTGGTGGGTAGCAGGATTAGGATATAGTTTTACCTCACCTGCCATTATTTGGGCTTGCGCTCCCTGAGTGTTGCGTATTCTTTGCAAGCCTACTGCATTGCCAATCGCTGCTTGATACACTTCCTTGGTGACATCGTCCTGTACAAACACCACAACCGACACCTGCTGAGGGTCATATACATTTTGCAAAGTCCAAGTTTGAGTAATACTTTCCGTAGTTTTGCCATCAGTCCACTCTACTAAAGTTCCGGCAGCATTCGGTAACATTTTCTTCACTACATTTTTATAGGTAAGGCCATCATTGGTAACACCAGTAATTGCTCGTTCTATAACCACCATATGAACAATCACATTTCCTGTAAAAGGTACCGTGCTGTTAAGTTGTGCTTGCACTTGTAAATTTGAGCCAGCACTACCAGTAAAGTCAATATTAATATTAAAAGGGGATACTATTAGTGTTCGTCTATTGTAATAATCAGTTCCCCAATCTGAAAACACCTCATTATTATCTATCAACCCATCAATTGCAGTTCGGGGCACCTCTCCTACCCCATAGTATAAAGCTCTGGCACTGGGAGCAGCAGGATTGTCTTGATTGAAAGGATCAGCCCCTGGAAAAACTGTATGATATTGTAGATTGACAACCTCTGGATTATTATCAGTAGTAAACTGATCAATTACATTATTTTCGTTGATAGCAGTTTGATCGGTCACATTGGTAAAGTGCTCTATTAATACTGTACGATTTCTTTCTCCAACAAAAAAGTCATCAAAAGCAAAGCCGTCCAAACTCGTTCCAAAAGGATTAGCCTGATCACTACCAAAGGCAACACGAAATCGTATGGTACGATAATTAGGGTCACTCGCAATCTCATTTTTCAAATCATCCAGCATAAAGCGAGCCTCTCGCCAAGTAGTATCAGTATTACCAGCCCAGCCTATAATGCTACCATTCCAGTCTTCCAAATTAGCTCCCTGGTTTCCTGGATTCCCCTGAATACCAATTTTATTGTACCATTCCAAGCCCTCATTAATACCTCCTACCACCCTCCAGTTTTGTCCATCATCCAGGCTTGCCAATAAAATGGCGCCATCAGAGTCTTCATCAGTATCAGTCCAAATACGCACACTGATAAAGGGACGCTGTAAATTATCAATATTAAAACAAGGGCTCTCTACATAAGATTGTTCGTCGGAGTTGTAAGTAGTCGCCAAATTGGTAATCCAGGACTGATCATTATTATCAGTACTTCTTATTTTGGTTCCTGAAGGTACTCCACGCACCCAACTAGAGTTTTGCCCTCCAGCAATCCATCCTCCATCACTTTGGTTAAAATCTTGCAAATATTGTTGTTGAGCAGTGACTATTACCAATGGAAAAATATGAATGGTTTTGGTCATCGTAATTGGACACCCTCCATCGGTATTGATCACCAGTGCTACAGTATAGGTACCAACATTCGCATAATTATGTATAGGGTTTTGTTGGGTTGAAGTATTACCATCTCCAAAATCCCAGGCCCATTGATTGACTACTCCTGGAGAACTCACTGTAGAAGCATCCATAAACTGAGTAGGTTCCCCTAAACAAGCGCCACTAAAAGTAAAATTAGCTACAGGTACCGGATTAATTACTACTGTTTTTTGAATTGTAAATGAACAATTATTCTCATTGGTTGCCGTCAATTTTACCACAAAAGTATTAAAAGTTGAAAATTTGTGGGTAGCATCCTTGATTTGAGAAGAAACGCCGTTGTCTCCAAATTCCCATTGCCAGGTCCAATTGGCATTGGTATCTGCAGCTGTTGGAATAAACTGAGTAACTTCATCAAAACAGGTATTGCTAAAAGTAAAATCTAAAGTTTGTTTAGGGGAAGCAAAAACAACTATTTGTTTTGCAGGAGATACGTTCTCACAGCTATTATCATCAGTAAATCTATAGCGTATCCAATAAGTTCTTGGGGTAAGTAATGAAGGATCAAATATATTGGTAGTGCTATTAAGCGCTGCATTAATACTAAAACCCGTTGTAGCACTTACACTACTCAGCTCAAAAGTGCCCTCACCTGGCGATAATATAACCCCATTAGAAGATGGAGTAAGTTCTGCTTCGGTAATATCATTACAGTAGGTAGCTTCCAATCCGGTAAAAGATAATACAGGTAAAGCATGTATCGTAAAACGCTGTATATCAGCAATATTATTACAACTATTACCATCTGTATAGGTAAAAGTCAAATCAAAATCTCCACTCCCAATCACCATAGGATTAATAGTATTACCTGAAATATTGACAAAGGTAGTTTCGTTTGATTTTTTAAGCCTAAACTGTACATTACCAGGAATTGGGATCGTACTACTTCCATTCACAAATGGAGTTACCATAAAACTCGCATCACTAATGCAATAATCTGTTGTTAATCCTGTAAAATTAAGGGTTGGTAATGGGTTAATAGTGACAGTTTGAGGATTAGAGGTAACTGTACAACCATTGCTATTTGTATAAGTAAATCTCACTTCATAATCTCCCGCGGAAGTATTACTGGGATTCAACGTAGTACCCGAAATCGCCGAAAAATTCCCGGAGGGTAACAACCTTGTTTCAAACACAACATTTGATAAATCTGCTCCAGTAATAGCAACTCCATTGTTGGTAGGCGTCAAAGGCACTGAGGTTTCACTAATACAATAAGCCGCATTTAATCCAGTAAAATTGAGCACTGGAGCAGCAAAGATGGTGATTTGCTCCGCATCTGAAATCCCTTCACAACCATTCCCATCAGTATATCTAAACCTTACCCAGTAAGTACCTGCTGCCAACTCCGAAGGGTCAAAAATATAAGTAGTACTATTCAACGCCACATTGATAGCAAAACCAGTCGTAGCATTGGTACTACTCAATTCAAAAGTACCTGTACCCGGGCTTAATTGTACACCATTCGCAGCTGCCTCTAACTCAACATGATCTATATTATTACAATAAGTATCATCTAGCCCTTCAAAATTGAGAATCGGCAAAGCATGGACTGTAAAAGTCTCCACATTAGAAATATTCTCACAACCATTGCCATCTGTATAAGCCAATATCACATCGAAATCGCCACTTCCTATAGTGGCAGGATTGATTGTATTGCCTGATAAATTGGTATAGGTGGCCTGACTCGACCTTTTTATTCTAAATTGAATATTAGCAGGAATTGGAATCGTACTACTTCCGTTGACGGTTGGAGTTAATGAAAAAGCGCCATCTGTTATACAATATTCTGCATTCAGTCCTGTAAAATTCAAATTAGGCAATGGATGAATAGTCACTGTTTTGAGCCCTGAGACTGAAGAACAGCCATTCCCATCTTCGTAACGAAATTGGATTTCATAATCCCCATCAGCTAATGATTGAGGCCGGAAAGTTACCCCGCCCATGGGTGAAAAAGCTCCTGTCGGCAAACTTCTAATTTCAAACACCACATTTGATAAATTAGCTCCGGTGATAGCTACCCCATGATCGGTAGGAGTCAAAGTTGCTGGATCAGCATTGATACAATAGGCTGCATTTAACCCCGTAAAATCCAGTGAAGGCACCCTATTAATCGTTAAATTAACCCTATTAGAGGTTCCCTCACATCCTACTGAATTACTATAACTAAACCTTACCTGATAGGTACCTTCTCCAAAAGTTCCCGGATCAAAGGTAGTTCCACCTAATGGAGTCCAGGGTCCGTTGGGAGAAGTGGTTCGATATTCAAAGGTGGTTCCGGAAGTAACGGTTGATCCATCGGCCACAGTTGTAAAAGTAATGGCATTGTCGTTGGCACAAGCGGTTGTAGTAGAAGCAGTAAGGCTCAAAGTAGGCCTGCCAGACACAATTACAGGAACATTGATAGGTAGGTTAGTAATCATTCCACCAATTTGGGTAGTAACAAGCATTGTAATCGTTTGTGAGGTAGGGGTAGTCACCGAAAAAGCTCCTGGATCAAATGTATAAGGACTATTAGGAGCACCTGATATTCCTGTACCAGTCATTATATACGTCAAAACTGTCCCTGGTATAGCCGCAGTATTCGGTTCTAAACCTGTGGCTGGCGCATCATAGGTACAATAAGAAGAAGCCAAATTAAGAATTAAAGTATTGGCGCTATAAACTGTAAGGGAAGTTGTTGCGGTGTTTACACAGCCATTACCATCGGTATATGTATAGGTAATGGTGTGACTTCCTGTACCTGCTACATTAGGATAAAATTGATTGCCCACGACCCCACTACCTGAATAAGTTCCAACCAAAGCTCCTTGTACTGTTCCGTTAAAAGCTCCTCCATAAGAAGAACCATTGGTTAAATCTACCGCTGAAGTTTGATCATTGGGAAAAGAAGTCGTAGGTGGTGCTACAAAGGTCACATTGGGCAATGCATTGATAGTCAAGGTTATATCGGTAGTAGTAGTCACACATCCATTCAAAATTCCTCTCACACTTACTTGATACATCCCTGATGATAAAGTAGAAGAGGTCGTAAACGTAGTAGCCGTAGTTGTTCCCTGAGTGGTTACTGGATTGCCCCCTACCAGAAACTGATAAGTAGTGGCATCTCCCAAAGCAGTAAAAGTAACCTGCTCACCAAAACATATTTCATTATTGGCATCGTCACTGGCCAAAAAAACATTAGGGTTTGGCTTGATGGTAATCCCTTGAGTAGCAGCAGTACTGGTACAACCCGATACAGTTTGAGTAGCATATACTGTGGTAGTTCCTGTAAGTGCTGTGTTTATACCAATTGCCGTCAGATTTAAGGTAGATCCAGTACCAATTTGATTGGTCAAAGCCGCATCACTATACCATATGACATTACTTCCTGTAGCCGAAATTTGCTCGGTAGTAAATATAAATCCCTCACAAAATTCACTCGTTCCCAGGGTCAATACTGGAGCACTAGGAGCTGCACTTGCCGACAAGGAGCCGTGTATAGTCCCATTGGTACTCCCAGTTTGTACAGCAGTTCCGCCAGTTCGAGTAATATTTCCTGCGCCCACAGCAATAGCCCTTACCTGTAGTCCACTGATAATAATTGAGTTAATGTCGTTGGTACTGGCCACTGTATAAGTGATGGTAATAGCTCCTGCTGTTACACTAGATACGGTAATGCTGCTAATGTCGCTCCCTGTACTTGCTACATTGCCTATTCCAGGGTCAAATACCGCCCCCAATGGCAACGACAATACCAAGGTTTGAGCGACTCCTGTGGCAAAAGTTCCGTTGGTAGTTTCGTTGATTACGATTGGGTCTAAGGAAGAGAACCCTCCTCCATCGCAAAGATTAATAGAGGGAGCAGTGATATTTACATTGCCAGGAACAGTTGTAAAACGCCAATTATTAGCAGCTATACCTCCAAAAGGATCATCATTTGAATCTTGCAAAATAACGCCAGTCGGAAAAGTCACTTCATACTCGGTAAATAACTCAAAGTCAGTCCCAAGATCTATGCTCACGTTTGTTCCGATAATCGTTACTTCTGGAGCGCTTACATTTACAGTAATGGCTGTCCCCAATGGGTCAATGGGAGAGATCGTAAAGTCGCCTATTCCAGCCTTTACATTTACATTAAATGAGATGGTAAGTACCTGATCTACAGCTATATTTGGGCTGTTATGGGCAGGAGTAAGGTTTGTTAAGATAGGCGGGTTAAATTTGGCAGTTGCTTGTGTTACTACTCCTCCAACCAACATCATCCACATCAAGCACCTTACAAGCCATTCAACTAACCATTGGAAACTTGTTTTCATAATACAATAATTGTCATCGATAACACAAACGTCACCGCCTGATCATTAAAAGGTTGTAAATGTTAATCTAAAATATGAGGATGGTTGAACACTTCTGGTAGTTCAAACGAATACCAGACATTTCAATAATAAGTATGATCATATTTTTGTACAATTCAAATTTACTCCATTGTACAATCTATTAGTTTAAAGCAATGTATATGTGCTAAAAAAATACTTCGTTTCGTTTTTTCAAGCAAATTGAGTCACTGCTCTGCTATCTATGAACGAAAACAGCGCCAAACTGTTTTATAACATTTCTAACAAACAACAATTTTAATCCTGTTTTAACTTACGCTGAGCAATCCGTTTTAAAGTTTCCTTCATCACGATGTCATTTCCCTGAATCAAATCCTGGATTGTAGGTGTTATTTTAACTTGTGGAATAATTCCTCTTTTAAGGTGTGGATAATTTTGAGGAATTCTTACCCATTTCTCAAGGGGTACTACTAGGGTGAGGTAGGTATGAGGCAAAGTAACATCCAAAAAAGTTCCACCATTGAGCCCTTGCGCCCCTCCCCCAGTTTCTTCACCTATGAAAGTAGCCCGTTCATTGGCATACATCAACGACGAAAACAAACAAGTAGCCGAATAACTCTTTCGGCCAATCAAGATATATACTTTCCCTTCAAATACTCGTTTTCGACGTGGAAACTGAACTTCCAGAAAATCATAAAAATTCGTCTTCACCGTAAAATTTCCTACTTCCTCCTTTGCCAATGAATCTTGAGCATCTACATATTTATTATCATGTACATCTATCTTATCCCAATTGGTATATTTCAAAAAATCGAGTGGTTTATTAGTAGCCACCTCTATCCTATCCAAAAACATGTAAGGCTCATTGTACAGATAAGAAAATAAGTCGTTGGCATATAACATCTCTCCTCCGGCATTCACCCTAAGGTCAATAATGAGGTTTTTAATTTCGTGTTTATGTATTTTTTTAAAGCTTCGCCGCAAATATCGCCCAAAACGCTGCCCACCCTGTTTAATATCGTTCGGATAAAATGAATTGATGGTCATGACTGCAGTCTGGAGAGAATCTATTTCTGTATACTGTAAGGGGTTGGTACGCATCTCAAGACCTGAACGCTTATGGTATTGTCTAAGCAATGGATCATCAGAGGCTGCTACTTTCATGTGTAATATTTCCCCAGCCGTATCGCGGCATTTCAGTGCAAACGTATCAGGTTTACCAATGAAAATCTCATAATAGTTTTGAAAATCTTCTTCGAGCGTACTGTATTTAAAAATCTCGTTTTCACCGTCAGAACCAATCATGGGTAGTAGTTGATCTACTATTTTTTTCATAGATTGCCCATTAATTTCTAAAAGCTCCACTCCCATCTTCAGCGCCTTGTTGGTGCTGTAGTTGTACAGCAAATAGGCCTTACCTTTAATAAATTTTAAATCAATGGGAAAACGCTTGCCTTGATCTTGATAATCAAGCGAAGGGTCAAGTACAGTATGGCCACAATTGGCCAAAGTGATCAATGGAGATAAAAAACGGTAAAACTCTGCCTCGGTCATGGACTGGTTCAAGCGCGCATAAGCACTATCAAACTTTTGTTCAAACATCTGTGGAGAAGTATACCAAAACAAGCCTGGGTGTGCTTCTTTTAAGACTCTTCTTACGAGATTAAAATCTTCTTTTAGTTCCTGTACAGTATACTTATGATCAATATCATAACTAGAATTTTGAGCCTTTACTACTCCAGAAGCCATCCAAAGCAATGTCCAACTACTCAATATTATGGTTAACCATTGCTTAGGCAGGATGATTACTTTCGATAATTTTGTATGAATCATATGAGCAAAAGAATTTGAAATTCACGTAATTGCCACTTTGATACTTGAAATCAAACATACGATAATATGCAAGATTTATTCAGTTTAGAAGGTTGTGTGGCCATTGTTACTGGTGCAGGCCGTGGTAATGGCTTTGGCATCGCTAAAGGATTACACAAATTTGGTGCAGAAATATACAGCATAGATTTACAACATATCCATAACGAAGAAGCAGAGGACTTTCATCAAATCGTAGGAGACGTAACTGATGAAAAACTACAGGCAGAAATTTGTGAAAAAGCCTACGCTAATTGCAAGCGAACTCCAATTTTGGTTAACAATGCTGGAGTCACCCGAGTAGTAGAAGGAAAATACCCTCGCGATGCCTGGGACAAAACTATAGAAGTAAACCTCACCGCCGCTTTTGGCTGGACCCGTGAAGCCGCCGAGCATATGAAAAAAATGGAACGAGGTAGTATTATCAGTATCAGTAGTTTGGGAGCTAGTTTGGGTTTTCCGGCTAATCCAGCTTATGTAGCTTCCAAAGGTGGGATTCGCTTAATGACTAAAGCTTTTGCCCGTGATTTGGGTAAATATGGGGTACGTGCCAATAACATTGCACCTGGTTACATCAAAACTGAAATGACCATTGGGAGCTTTAATGATCCAGAAAAACGTAAAGCCCGCGAAGCACATATGATGATTAAAAGATGGGGTACTCCTGAAGATTTGGTGGGTGCAGCAGTATTTTTATCCTCTGATGCCTCTACTTATGTCACGGGTCAAGATATCAATGTAGATGGTGGCTGGACTGCCAATGGCTTAATGTAACATTCATTTCTCACGTTTATTCATTTTAATTCAGATGACAAAAATACTTGGAATTATTCCATCAAGATACGGTTCTCAACGACTCAGAGGCAAAGCCTTGATTGATATTGGCGGAAAAACCATGGTACAACGGGTTTTTGAACAAGCCAGTAAGTCGAAAAAGCTTGATAAGGTGATTGTGGCTACCGATGATGAAAGGATTTTTACCCACGTACAGGAATTTGGAGGGGAAGCAGTGATGACTTCTGAGCATCACCCTACCGGAACCGATCGTTGTGCAGAAGTGGCTTTAAGGTTTCAGGAGGAGTACGATGTATGTATCAATATTCAGGGAGACGAACCTTTTATTAACCCTGATCAAATAGATGAATTGGCCAAGTTGTTTGATGACCCAAGTACCCAGATTGGCACTTTGGTAAGTCGTATTAGTGATTATGACGAATTGTTTGACTACAAAGAGGCCAAGGTTATATTCAATTCCAAGACAATGGAAGCCATGTACATCAGCCGTAGTCCCATCCCTTACTACAAAGATAAAATAAAACCACAATGGCTCCAGTTACACCCTTATTACAAGAACTTAGGGATTTATGGATTTCAAGCTAAAATTTTAGCAAGTATATCTACTTTGCCTATGTCTGCGCTCGAGATCGCAGAAGGCCTAGAGCAAGTGCGTTGGTTAGAACATTACCGCATCAAAGTAGGGGTGAGCAAAATTAGCACGCTATCGATAGATACTGCCGATGACTTAAAAAAAGCCACGCAATATTTATAGCACTACCCATTGTTTAAACAAGTAGGGTGATTATTTTGGGTAAAAAGATAATCGATCCTACTATCAAGGCCGTCAGAGCTGTTATCAATACTGCTCCGGCGGCTACATCTTTTACGATACCGGCTTTCACATGATACTCAGGAGAGATCCAATTTACCAATTCTTCCAAAGCAGTATTCAAGGCCTCTGTCGTTAAAACCGCCCCAATACATAAAACAATCCCTACCCATTCTAAACGACTAATTTGCAGAAATACTCCCAAACCAACGGCCAAGATCGCTGCTAGAGCATGAATTTTTGCATTGGGTTGAGACCTAAAAAAAAACGCTATACCCTTTCCTGCATAGCCGAAACTTTTTATCCGAGCCTTTAACATAAAACGTCTTTAAATTCTATTCAACTGCATCGTTTTCTCACATTTTTTCAGCTGGTTATTTCTATTTTCGAGGCAAAACTTAGCTTGAAATCCTCGTCCTTGATTAAAATAATTACCCAACTTGCGTCATTTTTCCCACCTCTGTTGTCACTACTTTTAAATATCGGCCAATTTTAGGTCAAAGACCTATAAGCCAATTAGATAATATATTATCTTTATAATGATTAAACTATAAAAACACTGTGGTTTTATGTTTTTTGTATTACTTTTATAAAACATAGACTAATATTAATTAAATAAAAACAGCTAATGGCGTTTTACTAAACAATCATTTGTTTTTTTAATTATTAATATATGAGTACTTATGTAGGGTATTGCTAAATAATTGAAATTATGGCACGACTTTTTACATAAGCAATACTGGCGAAACAATTACACA
>DMXI01000637.1 GCA_003483885.1 Microscillaceae bacterium | reverse complement strand
GCAAGTCCAGGGTTTTCATTCCTTCACTGGCAAAGTCTTGTTGGGTAAGCACTTGCGTAATTTGCCGCCCTCGGTCGGTACGAAAATTAAAGCACAATACGACATCACCCTCTTCAATCACTGCTAGAGGTGCACCATCAGCATCCACTTGTACAATCGGTTTTATAAATTCGTCGGTTACTCCTTCGTCATAAGAAGCTTGTATGGCTTCGCTTAGGTTTTGGGAGGCTTTTCCTTCTCCTTTTACCAATACATCATAGGCCAATTTTACCCGTTCCCAGCGCTTGTCACGATCCATGGCATAGTAGCGGCCAATCACCGAAGCAATTTGCCCGGTAGTTTCATTCAAATGACTTTGTAAATCGTCCAAATAAGCTTTTCCCCCTTGTGGATCGGTATCACGTCCATCGGTAAATGCGTGAATAAACAGTTGCTCTACTCCTTTTCCGTGGGCAATGCTGCAAAGTCCCTTTAAATGATTGATGTGAGAGTGTACGCCACCATCGGATAGCAATCCCATGAAATGTACTTTTTTCTGATTGGCTTTAGCATACTCAAAAGCTTCAGTGAGGGTAGCATTATCATTGAGTTCTTTGTGCTGAATGGCCAGATTGATACGCACTAAGTCCTGATAGACTACGCGTCCCGCACCAATATTCATATGTCCTACTTCTGAATTACCCATTTGCCCTTCAGGAAGCCCCACTGCCAAACCAGAGGCATCTAGCTTGCTATGTGGGTATTGGGTGTACAAACCATCAATAAAAGGAGTCTTGGCTTGGTCTACAGCCGAAACATCAGGGTTGGAAGCAATGCCCCATCCATCCAAAATCATCAGAAGTACTTTTTTATTCATTTTACTTGATAGAGTTTAATGAGATTACCACGTTTTTGGTGCGGTTGCAAATGTATAATAATTGTCAGAAATATTTTTATGTCCGTCTTTTATTAAACTGTTTTTTCTTTGAGATACTCAAGCAAAAAAGCGTAAAACAGGCCTGTTTTACGCTTCGTTGTTAGAGTATGTTTAAACTTTGTCTTCAAAGGTAAAAATGATGGATTTTTTGTGCTGATGAAGCATATTTTTAAAGGAATAGCCAAAGCTATTGCTGCAAAAATTGCTAAAATCAGTGCGTAAAAGCCACTTTTTTAGCCCAGATTATAATTTTTAAACATACTCTTAATCAATAATATGAAAGTATTAATACACCAGTTCTGGCGCAAATACCGTTTGGTTCTTTTTGTCTAGTTTCTTTAAGTCGGTACGTACTCTTTCGCGATACAAACGCGGCCCTTCGGTAAAGCGCCCCACTTTAAAGACCTGATTGCTGGTGTAAGAAAAGGTACTGGGCAAATTGACCTTCCACTGACCGTTTTCTTTGTTCAAATCTACCGAGAAATATATCTTACTTCGGGTTTGCAAAATATTGGAATATAAAGACAAACGTGCTGAAGCCTTGTTAATCCCAGTAAGTGTTACGCTCATCACGTTGATGTCCTTGATTTTGTCATTGATTGACCACAACCCTACGCCTCCAATCAACTTAGAGAAAAAACCAAAGTTCCGTAATAACTTGGCATTACTTTCATCTTTTTTATCTCTTTTACCTGATAAATAAGCATACCTTGCATACATCATCATAGCATAGGTAACTGTAGAGTTTTTAGAGGTCATGATAAATCGCTTCATTTTGCGAGCATCATTGGTTAGTGCCGTTTTTACTACTCCTAGTAAATAAACCTTCGAGCTGGTATCCATCAAAGCCAGAGAAGAATCCATAGAAGTCTGGGTGACAAATCGTTTCAGTACATCTTTTACTGCTACAGTAGTTTCAGGGTCTTTGATAGCAATCTTCGTTTTCTTGGCATCAATGTCAATGTTGTAAACATCTACCACTTTGAGCGGTTGGCCCGAAGCAAGTCCTTTGATTTTAACCAAGGCTTTTTTGTCTTGATAAGACTTCATCACGTCTTTTTTGGCCAATGTTGTCACCGAAAATTTACCTCGATTGACAATAAAAGGAGCCAATGTATTGTTTTGGTTATTGAAACCGAAGCCCTGATCATTTATCAGATAGCGTACCCATACTTTGTCTTCGCTGGCACTGTCTACTTTTACTCCAAAGTACTGTCCATTGCTCCCTTCCAAAGCATAAAAATCGCTCACCAACGGGTTTTCAAAGCTTTTGATCTTTTCGTTCAATTGTTGCTTTTTGGTTTCCTTCAGGTAAGACATTCTTCTGCGATCTTCTATCATGTCTTGCACCGAAAAATAAACCAGGGCCAAGCCTGCCAGAATAAGACCTGCGAAAGCGTACCAAGGTGTTTTGGGCTTCCCGTAGAGTGTATCGAAAAGTTGAGCCGCTTCTGGAGTTACTTCGTAAGAGTTTCCGTCTCGTTTGAGTAACCATTGTTTACCCATAGGAAAAATCGGAATAAATAGGATGTGAGCCAACTTAAGGCCACATTCGAAATGAGTACCTGCCTCTACCGGAATCTCGGCAGGCAATTGATTGGCTTGTATCGTCTTTAGCGATACCGTATAATATCCAAAAATCATAAGTTAAGTTTATTTATTGATTAGTAGAGTAAGTTTTTTTCTTAAGAAGTTTTATCGCTTTTGATCACTTATTATTCAATCAAATCATTTGTATTATTAGGTTTCATTTTACGTTTTTGGCGAAACACAAAGGTAAGGATTTTAGCCAAAGCATTGGGGTTTACTGCGTTTATTTCAAGGTTTTTTACAGCAAAGGTTTCGTATTTACTGGATTGTACTGAGATCATTTGTTACTTTAAATATGTACAGGCGATCTGGGCTTTTTTTTCCCCGCTATTTTGCCTATATTCTATGCTTGATCATAAACCCAGTTCAACACAATCGTTTTCTGACTATAATCCCCCTACAATGAAAGAACAAACCCCCAACGAAATATTTACCGAACATTTAACCACTTTAGAGCAGTCTATCAATGAAGAAGTGCGCACCTATCTGGAAAAAAAATCTCACCAAAACGAAGAAGATTCTAAACTGAAACAATTTGTAGACAGAGGCAAAAAAATCAGCCAATCAGTCACTGATAATATGGTCGCACGCTTTGCCGCCAAACGCCTGGGCATCGATAAACTCAACGAAGCCGGGGTGAAAGCTTTGAGTGAAGCAGGTCTTCGCCTGGATAGTCCCTTGATGAAACACTTGCTGGCCAACGATACCATTGGAGAACAGATCAACCAAATTGTGCAGGAGTATAACGCTCTGGAATTGGCAAAAAAAGTAACCTACGATCGACACGCACTGTTTTATCACGTAGTGAAAGCCCATAATGAGGGAGATTTGAAAACTCCAGAAAGTGTAAAAGGTAAAGCCATGCAAGTAACCCGAAAGCTTACTGGCGGAGGTATAGGTGCCATTAACTCCTTGCGTAAAGGCAAATTTTTGGGCGCGGCCGCTTCGATGCTCAATAGTGGCACCGACATTTTGAAAACCACTTTGGGGCGCGATACTACCGAATCTCGTTTACGCTTGTTGTTATTGACCGAGATCAGTGAGTTGTGTAAGCGGAAGGAGCGATTTTGAAAACAAAAACCCCATCGCCAACTCGGCCATGAGGTTTTCCAACTATACATTAAACTAACACTGTTTGAATTTATCTACTTTTTCACATAAACGACCGTCTGGTCGTTTTGATAACTTCACTAACTCACAATAAGCGTGTTCACTTACTTTTATGACTTTGTAATGGGGTTTGTCGCTAGGACAAGGGAAAAACGTGATACCCTTAAGAGACTTGAAAAAAAATTAACTAACTGATGTTACGCAAGTTTTGAATGTCGAACACTGATTAACGAATTCCGAACCGCAGGGCGTATGCCCAAGTTGTAAATGCCGATACATCGGCGCTCAACGAAGTTAATAATGAACGTTGTTAGGTGTAACGGATGATTATTCATTTCACTCAGGTTTCCAGACCTAATCATAAATTTGAATGTAAAAAGAAAATAAGGGCACTTGAGTTGGCTATATTTCAAAAATCGGTGTTCGTTAATCTATGTTCAATATTCATTTATGCGTAACATCAATTAACTAATGCATTTAAATTAAAAACCTCTTAAGTCTACTTTTATCCAAAATGTAGGCTTAAGAGGTGTTTTGCGTGGTCTTTACTTGCTTAGACCATATAAAAAGATGGGCAATGAAGGGAATATTGGAATAATGACTCAATGCTTCGGAATCCAATGGATATGTTCGTAGAGAGGCATTTGTAAAAAACTACTTGCGGCCAAAATCTGCTGGAATCTCTCCCCAAGCTTTGGTTTCCCACTTAATGATGGGAGTATCATAAGTATTATCGTGCAGCCACTGTACCGCCCTATCTACCAGCTTAAATAATTCTTCGGTTTTCGCGTTTCGGGCCAGGGTGGTCTTAATTTTCTTGTTGCGTACCCAAGCCATCGCAGTTCTGGAATCGGTATACATGGGCACTTTACTATTGTGCTTTTTGAGCAAAGCCAAGCCGTGCACAATGGCCAAAAACTCTCCAATATTAACGGTGCCTTGTGGAAAAGGCCCCATATGAAAGATCAAGTCTTTGGTTTTGGTATGTACTCCCTGGTATTCCAATACTCCAGGGTTGCCACTACAGGCTGCATCTACCGAAAGGCTTTCCCAAGTAGGAGAACCTACGGCTTTTTTCTCCGCAGCGCTCATCGTAGTAGGTGACTTCTTTTTGGCTATAAACTGACTACTATCCTGGGCAAAGGCCGATGCAGCTTCGGCTTGAGTAGGAAACGACTTATAACGTGCCCCATCAAATCCTTTTACCTGGGCCTCGCAAGCTGCCCAAGAATCAAAAATACCTGTTTGACGTCCTTGCCACACTACGTAAAACTTTTTTTTGCTCTTTGCCATATGGTTTTAATCAGAAAGTCCTGAGTTACTTCAATAAATATAAATTATGTTAAGTTGTTTTGTCTTTGTTGAATAGGTTGGGTAGTCAATACTTCAGGTGAGCCATCCTCTGTGTCTTTAGATTTAAAAAAGACCCGCTTGATCCAGCGAGGGAGAAATATTGCCCCAAACAATAAATAGGGATAGAAAGTCGCAATTCGCCAAATCAGTGCCGCAATCAGTACAAACGCTCCCGCAAATTGTTGGAAAAAAGCTTTGAAAGCGATCTCAGCAAATCCTGCTGCCCCAGGCGTAATCCCGATTAATAACACCACCCATAAAATGACATGACGCGAGAAAATAAATCCGTGGGCACCAGCCGAAAGCCCCACAAAGGCGGCAATCAAACAATTTACGATGAGGTAACGCGCCGACCAAATCAAGAAAGTGGTACCCACTGCCCGAAACCAATACATAAAATTGGTGCCTTTGATGGCTTTAGAAGCCAATACCAATTCGTTTCCTTGTTTTTCGGCCATAGGCTGAAAGCGACGTAACCAACGTAAAGAGGTGATTTTGACAAATAGCCACTTGACCATATGCGGATTTGCAAATAAGCCATAGGTCATAAATAAGGTATAAACTCCAATCAGGGCATAGCTAATCAAAAACATGTATCGCACATATTCCCAATCCATGGTAGCCCCTGCCCCACTAATCGCTACAAACAAGTTAAAAGGATCAAAAATACCAGAATAGTACAAAATCATTACCACCGCACCCGCTACCAAAAAAAACAAATTATCTAAAATAGCAGTCGTCATGACATAGGCCATGGATTTACCAAAACTCAATCCTTCTTTCATCAAAACCACGGTAGCCAATGCCGTACCTCCCACTGCCGAAGGGCTAATGGCCGAAGAAAATTCCCATAACATAATAGAGTAAAAACTGCTTGTCCATGACAGGTTTTTGTGGGTAATATAGCGGATGCGGTAAATGTATAGTGCGTCCCTTACAATTAGGGTAACTACGGCTAAAATTAACCATAACAAACTGGCTTCCTTTAACTTACCCCAAGGGATTTGCTCGGCATCCTGATAAAATAAGTACCCGGTAATGACCAGGCTGATAAGAATAGGTATAAATATTTTGGTGGGGTTCAGACTTTTCAGAACCTTGTTCTTATCTTGGGTATTTATGTCACTCATGCGTCGTAGTATCTGTTGCTTGTGGGGCGCTTTCCTTCTTCTCAATCCAAAAGTTGTTGTACCCCGAGTCAAGATGCAAAGATACCAAACCATTTTGCAATAATTCCAATATCGCCAAAAAATTAAAGATTACTGCAATTTTGGTTTTGTAAGAAAGTACAATTTCATTGAAAGAAACCTTGGGTTTTTGCACCAACATATCCATCAACATGGTTTTTTGCTGGGCTACTGTATAAGGATAAGGCACAATTTTATGCACTACTTGCTCTATGCGGGTTTCAAAACGCTCAATGGCTTTTTCGTACACTTGCAGCAACTTATACAGGTCCAGGTTGTGCATTTCCATTTCCACCTCGTATACATCGGCTACCTTTTGTACTTCTTCCAATACGTTTCCTCGTTTTTCACGCAAAAGCTGGTCAGCCTCAAGTGCTTCAAAGCTTTTCAATACCGACTTGTATTTCTTGTATTCCAATAAGAAATCCACCAGTTCCTGACGAGGGTCATCTTCATCGCCATTGGTTTCGTCTCGGGGGAGTAGCATTTTGGCCTTGATACGCATGAGCGTGGCCGCCACCACAATGAATTCGCTGGCTATTTCGATGTTCATCTTTTCCAGCTGATGAATATAGTCCAAAAAATCTTCGGTGATTTTGGCAATGGGTATGTCATAAATGTCAATTTCTTGTCGCTCTATAAAAAACAACAACAAATCAAAAGGCCCTTCAAAGAGCGGTAATTTTATCTCAAAACTCACAACAAAAGACGTTAAAAACGGTTAAAAACCTGCACAAAACAAACATTACGGGCTGAATATAGCTTATTTTAGATATATTGCAAATCCAATTTCAACCACCCTGCGTAAATATGGCATTTTGAAAAACATTTAAGAATACGTTTGAAAATTATAATCTAGGCTAAAAAAGTAATTTACCTCTACTATTTGTTTCACTGATACTCACGATTCACTGGTACAAATGGCTCTCCTTTTTTATCCAAAAAGAATATACTCAAACCTGTTCTAATCTATACATAACTACTATTTTCTAACCTAACGCCTTTACAGGCTATTTTAGAGAATAAACAATCAAGCGTAGACAATGAAAATGGCGTTATCAAGCCATAGATACTTATTTGAAATAAAAAAATATTCATACTGAAAACATTGTTTAGTCTTACATAGTTATGTAACAAATTTCGTTTAAATTACCTTAATCCAAATTTTATTATGTTAATCGAGCCAGGTAAGTTACTTAAACAAATCAATACCCCGGAAGATTTAAGACAACTTTCGCCGGAAGAATTATTTGATGTATGTACTGAATTGAGACAATATATTATCGATACTGTTTCTATTCATGGAGGGCATTTTGGTGCGAGTTTGGGCGTTGTAGAGCTTACTGTGGCACTACATTATGTATTCAACACTCCCGACGACCAATTGGTATGGGATGTAGGACACCAGGCCTATGGTCATAAAATTTTAACCGGAAGACGAGATAAGTTTCATACCAATCGTAAATATGGTGGCCTATCGGGCTTCCCAAAACGCAAGGAAAGTAAGTATGATACCTTTGGAGTAGGTCACTCCTCCACTTCTATTTCAGCAGCTTTGGGTATGGCTTTAGCCTCTAAGCAAAAAGGAGAAGATCACCGCCAACATGTAGCCATCATTGGAGATGGAGCCATGACAGGTGGTTTGGCTTTTGAAGGAATGAATCACGCAGGGGTGTCAGATACCAACGTGTTGATCATTCTCAATGATAATTGCATGTCGATTGATCCTAACGTAGGAGCGTTGAAGGATTATTTAACCGACATTACTACTTCTAAGACTTACAATCGTTTTCGTGACGAAGTATGGCGCATCTTGGGCAAATTTAACCGTTTTGGCCGTTTTCAGGAATTGGCTTCTAAGGTAGAAGGTGCCGTAAAGGGTTCTATTCTGAAACAAAGTAACTTATTTGAGTCGCTGAACTTGCGTTATTTTGGCCCGGTAGATGGACACGACATCAACCATATGGTGCACGTCTTAAACGATTTGAAAGATATTCCTGGTCCTAAGTTGTTACACTGTGTAACTGTGAAAGGAAAAGGCTTTGCACCTGCCGAAAAAAACCAAACCAAATGGCACGCCCCTGGTTTGTTTGACAAAGTAACCGGAGAAATTCATAAATCGGTACCGGCTACTCCCCAGCCCCCCAAGTATCAGCAGGTTTTTGGCAATACAATCTTAGAATTGGCCAAAGAAAACGAAAAAATTATGGGCGTAACGCCCGCGATGCCTTCTGGCTCTTCATTGAATATTATGATGAAGGAAATGCCAGACCGCGCTATAGATGTAGGAATTGCCGAGCAACACGCCGTAACGGTTTCTGCTGGAATGGCCACTCAAGGATTGACGGTTTTCTGTAACATATATTCTACTTTTATGCAGCGGGCTTTCGATCAGGTGATCCACGATGTTTGTATCCAAGGCTTACCAGTAATCTTTTGTTTAGATCGGGCCGGATTTGCTGGGGCAGATGGACCTACTCACCACGGAGCTTACGACTTGGCTTATATGCGTTGTATCCCCAACATGATTGTGTCGTCTCCTATGAACGAAAGTGAGCTTCGAAACTTAATGTATACGGCTTCGCTGGATGAGTTTAAGGAAGAAAAGAAAGCCTTTACGATTCGTTATCCTCGTGGACAAGGTGTAATGCCTGAGTGGCAAACGCCCTTACAAAAGGTAGAAATTGGCAAAGGCCGCAAATTGAAAGATGGTAAAGATGCTGCGATCTTAACAATTGGTCATGTAGGTAACTATGCTACCGAAGCTTGTGCTACGCTGGCCGAAGAGGGTTTAGATGTGGCTCATTATGATATGCGCTTTGTAAAACCATTGGATGAGGAAATGTTGCACGAGATTTTCCAAAACTTTAATCAAGTGGTTACCGTAGAGGATGGTTGCTTGCAAGGTGGTTTTGGTTCTGCCATCTTAGAGTTTATGGCCGAACACGGCTACTCAGCAAGAGTAAAGCGTTTGGGTATTCCAGATGCGATCATCGAGCACGGTTCTCAACTTGAACTACAGGCTGAATGTGGTTTCGATCCTCAGGGAATTATCAATTCGGTGAAAGAAATTGTAGAAGTGGTGTTTAAGTAAGATTTTAATAATTATCAGTAATACCCAATTTTAAGCTTTGAAAGCCTCGGTTTTCAAAGCTTTTTTTGTTTTTTGACACAAATTTCCAAACCTGTAAGCGATTAAAACAAAAACACTACGTAGTAACGAATGTTAGGTTTCATTTTTTATTGACTTTAACATAAAATTCATCTAGCTTTGCATTAATAAACAAAATAACTGCAATATTTGCTTGCGCGGATCTATTATTTAAAACATTACACGACAGATGAAAATTTTAGAAGAAAAACAATCTGCTTACTCTAATAGATTTAGAGATTTGAGCACATCAATTGAAAGGAGAATAGCTCTACGTCGGAATTTCATGAAAGAAATCGAGAGACGTTTGAACGAAAAGTAACAGGAATTGTTGACTAGTACAATATTGAAGAAACAATGGAATCGAAAGCGCTCAATGAATGAGCGCTTTTTTTTGTGCTTCTAATCCAAACTTCCATCTTATCAATTGTTAATATTTAACACACGCCTACTTCTCTAACTTTTGCCATCATTCACGATTATGTGCTAATTACAGGCACTGATAAATTCATAATATTACTTTGCCTGGAGTGCTTTCTAATCCAGAAAGGCGATCATTCACAAAATAATATTTGGATCATCCTCTCTATACAAGTGCTATTTGTCGCCTCAAAAATTCTCAAAAGCAACTTTAGATTTTTTACATTTTTCTACGTATACATAAATTCACGACGAACTATTTTTTCATTTTTGCATAAATGAAATACATTTATGATGATTTGTTAAAGTGAATATACTCTTTTGAAATTTTATAAAATCAAGACAAGCGCAAATGGCTAATCAAAATGAATTTGCCGAAAGGCTGAGAAATCTTATTGAGGAATTAAACATGAATAAAAACTCTTTTAGTGTCAAACTAGGAGTAAGTCCAACCATTATTCACAACATTATCGATGGTCGGGGAAGCAAACCCAGCTATGAAGTGCTACACAAAATTGTGACTACTTTCAAACATGTAAATGCTTATTGGTTATTAATGGGCGAAGGTGATATGTTGATCCAAAGCAATGAAAAAGAGAAGTTGGTACTTTCAAAATCAGAGCTAGAGCTCAAAAACGAAAAGATTGTGCTTTATGAAGAGCTTTTGAAAGCCAAAGAAGAAACGATTGTGAGCCAAAAAAGTGAAAATCAATTATTGAAGAAAGAAATTCTGCGTTTAGAACAGGCCCTGGACAATACTCAAAAATCTTTTTAACCTATCTATTTTCAACTTTTCGAAAACATGGAAAGAATCAACATCAACTCAGGCACTACTTGGGAAGAACGAGTAGGTTACTCTCGCGCGGTGCGCATTGGACAACTGGTAGAGGTTTCGGGCACTACTGCGGTAGAAGGCGAAAACCGAATTGTGGGCATTGGAGATCCTTATCGACAAACTTGTTTTGTCTTACAAAAAATTGAAAAAGCACTCATCGAGGCAGGTGCTACACTCAAAGATGTGGTGCGTACTCGAATGTACGTGACCGACATTTCTCATTGGGAAGCCATTGGTAGGGCGCACGGAGAATTCTTTTCCGATATTAAGCCCAGTGCTACCATGGTAGAAGTAAGTGCCTTAATTAATCCTGACTTATTGGTAGAGATAGAGGCGACTGCCTATACTCAATAATACAATGGACAAACTACTGGCTTACGAAATCAGTGGCACTGGCCCCTCGGTAGTATTGCTGCATGGATTTTGTGAAAATCGCACGATGTGGCGTCACATCGTGCCCCACTTAGCCTCCCATTACCAAGTTTTAACGATTGACTTGGGTGGGTTTGGTGAAAGCGCCCATTTATTGCCTAAGTCGGCAAGCGTAGCGGCATTGGCTCAGCAAGTCCAACAATTACTCCATCATCTCCATATTTCTAAAACCATCGTGCTAGGGCATTCCTTGGGAGGATATGTGGCTCTGGCCTTGGCTCAAATTAACCCTTTGTTGTGCCAAGGTATAGGGCTGATACATTCCAGCGCCGCGGCTGACTCTAAGGCCCGAAAAAATATGCGCAACCGGGTAATAGAAATTGTACAAGCCCGAGGGGTCAAAGTTTTTGCTCAACAGTTTGTGCCTTCGCTATTTTTGCCCGAAAGGCACCAAACACTCAAAGTAGCCATCAAAGAAGCACAGCAAATGGCTTTGCAAACACCTAAAGCCTCGGTGATTGAGATTACTAAAGCCATGCGTGACCGACCTGACCAGATCCAACTACTCGGCACTTTAGAGTGCCCCATCTTGTTTCTGATCGGTAAACAAGATCAAGCCATTACTTTTAATCAGTACCTGCCTCAAATCACTCAGCCTCAAGATGCTGTCATTCATATACTAGATCAAACAGCACACATGGGCATTTGGGAAAGACCGCTGCAAACCCAATATATTTTATATAATTTTGTAGAGTATTGTACCCAAACTTCTCAAATTATATGAAACGCCTCATTCGTCTTTTCTTTCAAGGTTTATTGGTAGTAGTACCACTCATTTTGACTGCTTATATCATTTATTTTGTTTTCTCTCTGGGCTATTATCGCATCAATGCACTGGTAGTCTGGGCCAAACGGTTTGAATATTTGCCAGTAGAGGTACCTTTTCTCATTTATGTGGTAGCCGATATTGTGTTGCTCATCATCATTGGATATTTGGCCTCTGGCTTTATCACCAAAACTTTTTTTAAATGGTATAACCGTTTAATTTTTAGAATCCCAATCATTCGTATTATTTATTCTTCGCTTCGAGGTTTTACTTCAGCATTTGTAGGACAGAAACGCAAATTTGATCAACCCGTATTGGTCAAACTAAATCCCTCGAATCTTGAACGCATTGGCTTCTTGGTGCAAGACGATTTATCTAAACTCAACATCAAAGATAAAGTAGCGGTATACTTACCTGGGTCCTATGGTATTTCGGGTAATTTAGTCATTGCCCCTGCCGAAAATGTAACACCACTGGAAACTTCTGGGCTGGATGCAATGAATTTTATTATATCAGGTGGAATTACTGAATTGGAAGGTGTGAGAATCAAAGCATCTTAAATATTTTATTTTGGTGGAGCAATGGTAATGAATGAGACCAAACCCTTGTCCCATACAAAAATTTAGTAAAAATCAATTTTACCAATAAAGCTATGGTTAAACAATTATAGCGCAATTCTATTTTTTAAATCCATCAACGAATACAAAACCTTATTTTTTTAGCGATAAAATTCAACTATGTGAGTAAAAATACCTAACTTTTACTCTGATTAAACATTTTTTTACTTGTCTTTTGTTTAATGTTTGCCTAGGATGTTATTTTTTCGTTATTTTGAGTACTTAACAGCTAATTAACAGCAAACTTTTCAGCTAAAATTTATATTTGGTGATATTTTCAACACTCAATATAACCTTATGAAAAGTACTACAACATTTTCTCTGTTATTGGCTTGTTTCACATTTATTGCCATTTCAGCAAGCTATGGGCAAGGCATGAAAAGAGTTAGCCCTCCTGCCACTGCTACTTCTACCATAAAAGGCACAAAAGTTGAGATAAAATATTCTCAACCCTCAGTAAAAGGCAGAAAAATATGGGGAGGTTTGGTATCTTACGATCAAGTTTGGCGTACAGGTGCCAATGAAGCTACTACTTTTGAAATTAGCCAGGATGTAAAAATTGAAGGCAAAACTCTACCAAAAGGTAAGTATGCGCTGTTTACCATTCCAGGAAAACAAAATTGGACTTTAATTTTTAACAAAAAAGCCAAGCAATGGGGTGCCTATAACTATAGTGCTTCTGATGACGCGCTAAGAGTAAAGGTAAAAGCTAAAAAGTCTGGCAAAATGAGCGAAAAGCTCCAGTTTAAATTTGTTGGCAATAAAGTAGTTTTCCATTGGGAAAAACTTGAATTTGAATTTGCAATCAAGTAAGGCTCCGTAAAGGAGATTAAAATATAACGAAGGTGTACACTTCCTTCAATAATCTTAAAGAAAAAGGGTTAAGTAAATAAGTGTAATATAATTTAGATGTCTAGACCTGATCGATCTTATCGGTTAGGTCTTTTTTTATGCCCTTGTAATCGCATCTACAAAAACGCGTAAGCTAGCACAAGTTAAATAACTGCCCTCACCCCTAATTTAACATCTTGAAGCTTGATTGAGGCCCAGAATCAGGCCCTTTTTATACCTGTCTACGATTTGTCTATGGTCCTGTCTACGGTTTGTCTACACCGCAAAACTTTCGATGCACCATTTTTGTACATCTTTGATAATCAAATTGTTACGAACGCATAACGGCATATTTTGCCTCTTGGGTTGTTGATTCTTCTCCAAAACTGGATTGAAGCCTCTTTACCCCAAAATTACCTTCACTGCTAAATTTTATCCTTAATCCTTATGAAATCTATATCTCTACCGATCAGTGAAGGGCTATTTGTTCTCATCAAATCTCTAAAAAAATCAGAAAAACGCAATTTTAAATTGTTTGTCAACAAACAAACCAAGGTGGATGGTATCAATACCTATCTGAAGCTATTCAATGCCATAGACAAACAAGATCGTTATAATGAAGAACTGCTCATCAAAAAATTAAAGTTTAGTCAAAGGAAGCTTGCTTATACTAAACACTTATTGTATGAACTTGTTTTGAAAAGCCTGCGGCATTTGCATGATGAAAAAAATCCAGACTTTAAGTTGAGGACGCTGCTAGCCAATACTCAGATTTTGTATCAAAAAGCATTGTATCGCCAAAGCTACAAAATGCTTATGAAGGCCAAGAAACTGGCACTGGATACCGAAAACTATAGTTATCTGCCAGATGTTTTGTGCTGGTCTGCCCAGTTATTTTTTCATACGCTGGGTAACTCTACCCCGCAAAATGCCATTGGCCTGATAGAAGATCATAAAAAAATTACGGCTAAGCTCAACCAGGAACTTATACTTAAGGGCATCAGAGAAACTATTTTTTGTTTTCAATGCAAGCACTATGTAGTCAATACCTCCGATGAATATATCAATCTGGATCTACTGATTAACCATCCCTTACTTAAGCTCACTCCAGATAACTTCTCTTTTCAAGCCAAATTAGCTTATCTTGAGATTAATGGAATGTACTTCCAGTTGATCAATAAGTCTCAAAAGGCTTGTCATTATTATGAAAAACTGGTGTTGTTATGGGATCAAAACCCTAAATTCAAACAGCTCAAGAGCGAAAAGTATCGGCAGCATTTATTTACTTTTCTAAAACTAAGCTTGGTCAATCGTCAGCCTCTAAATTACCCAAACTGGTTTAGCAAATTTGATCAAACTCAGGTAGCCAATGCACAAGAAGAAGCGGAAAAACTGGCGCTTGGCTTATGTCTAAAGAAATTGTACCACTTTTTATATAATCATCGGAATTATAAAGAGGAACCCGAAGTCATCCAAAAGCTTTCTGATCCAAATATTGCCAATGGCTTTGTCTTGAATTACCATTTATGTTTGATCTATTTTTCGCAACATCAACCAAATAAAGCCCTCTTACATCTAAATAGGGTCTTTTATCACCCAACCTCTAAAACGTTGAGTCACAAGCAGCAAGGATTTATAAAAATATTGGAATTGTTACTCTATTATGACTTGGGCAACCTCAATTCTATAGATCATTTGCATAAGTCGGTATATCGCTTTATTCATAAATACCGCAAAGAGGCTAGCTTTGAGCGTATGGTGATTAAGTATTTAAAAAAGCTTTACAATGCCAATAACCCAGTACCTGTTTTGACGGCCTTTGAGCAAGAACTCCGGGCTTTTTCCAAAAACCAGATTCCCTGGCATCCCTTTGAGCAAGAGCTTTTGTTTACTTGGATTAAGCATAAACTTTCCAAAAATGTTGATCAGGATAAGCTCCCTACAATGATTGAAAAATCAGATAGAAAGAATAGTTATTAGTACCCGAGGTTCTCTAGCCTCTTTATATATATACATTATTCGCTTACCAACAATTGCAGCAGCGTATATTGGTTTTGCCTACCCAGGCCAAGCCATACGCTGCTTTTTATTTGCTCTTATGCCAGTCATTATCTCACATTTTAGGCTTTAGATAATGCCATATTTATGTGTTTTTTCTCTCTACCCTACCCTATACATTTGCTTACGTAATCAGAAATTAATCAATCATTAACCAATCGTAAGATGACTATCCATAACCCAGTATGGCAGGAGCTTGCCCCGCTATGGCAGCACACCCAAGGACATCCCGAAATTCGCATTGCAGTGATTGATGGCCCTTTAGACAAAAAGCAAAAATGCTTTGAAGGAAGCCGTCTCAAAGTTATTACTGAAATTGTATCAGATGCGCCTCGTAATTCATTTGCAAGTCATCACGGAACCCATGTTGCCAGTATTTTATTTGGCCAACACCACAGCCCTATCAAAGGCATTGCTCCTGATTGTACTGGTATTATCATCCCTATTTTTTCCAATGATGAGCAGGGCAATTTTAAGCCGGCTACCCAAAAACAATTAGCTCAGGCCATACGCATTGCCATCAGAGAAAAAGCCCACATCATTAACATCAGCGCGGGAGAACTTTCGCCAGATGGAGAACCAATTGCCGAACTAAAGGAAGCTATAGAAGCCTGTAAAGCTAAAAATATATTATTGGTAGCAGCTGCCGGCAATAACGGTTGTGCTTGTATTCATATTCCAGCAGCTTCGCCCTATGCCTTGGCAGTAGGTGCTATTGATCAAAACGGCGCACCTCTAGAATCCAGCAACTGGGGAGCGCCTTATCAATTGCAAGGTATTGTGACTTATGGGGCTAAAATACCAGTTGCACAGTTTGGGGGCGAAATCAGCACGGCTCGGGGGACCAGTTATGCCACCCCTATCATTTCAGGAATCGCGGCCTTGCTCCTGAGTTGGTATTTGAAAAAAGGCACTCCTCGTACTCCTTATCAAATCAAAGACATTTTACGCACTCACACCACACCTTGTGACCTCACCTTGACTAACAATTGTCAGAAGTTTTTGGGAGGCAAACTAGATATCACAGCGCTTTTGAAAACGCTCAACATACATCAATCTTTTATTAACAAACCTAAAATTCAATTGAATATGAATAACGATTATCCAACCCAGGCTGAGGCCGAGGCTATGGACCAACAAGACTTGGTCTTAAGTGCTGATACCGCATCTGACAATGAGCTCGAGCAACCTCCAATGACTAATACTTCTACTGAAGAGGCACCTTCTTTTCAGGAAGATTTATCGGAAGTGGGTCCTCAGGGAGAACTAGATCTATCTGCTTGTGCTTGCCAGGACAAAGATGGATCGGCAGAGGCTGCTCCTAGCCAATCTAAGCAAAATACTCCTCCGGCCTTGGTTTATGTATTAGGTAAAATTGGCTACACCTTTGCCAATGAGTCCCGACGTGATTCCTTTTTGCAGGAAATGAGAGGAAACAATCCTCATGACCATTCCTCGCTGATTGCACACCTTAAAGACAACCCATTCAATGCTTCTAGTGTGATATGGACTTTAAACATTGATGACTTTCCGGTATATGCTATTCATCCTGAAGGAGCTTATGCCAGAGATGGGTATGATCGCCTACGCGAATTTTTAAATTCCCAAATAGAAGATGGGGTAGATAGAGTATCTATTCCAGGTCGGGTAAAAGGTTTTACGACCTTGTTGTCGGGGCAAAAAGTACCCGTAATTGTACCCGAACTAAGGGGTATGTATAGCTGGGATACCGTGGGTCTGGTGCAAGCGGTAGTAGGAGAAGAGCCTAAAGGTAAAGACGAAAAAGACCGATACGAAAGTAACCAGGTGCGTATGTTTAACTTCCTTGAGCGTGTATATTACGAAATCCGCAACAAAGGAATCACTCCACAGCAACGTGCCCTTAACTACGCAGCTACCAATGCTTTTCAAGCCCAGCAGGTGCTTGAGCAAGCGGCTAAGGAAGAACTGGAATTATCCAATATCAATGTGGCTAAAAGTCCAGTCAATGCCCCTGGGGCTGATTTGTGGGATGTTCAATTATCGTTTTTTAACCCTAAGAAACGACACGAGGTGGCCCGCAAGGTATACCGCTTCTCAGTAGATGTGAGCGATGTAGTACCAGTAACTACTGGCCCAATCAGAAACTGGTCTGAGTATTAATCTCAATTTTTTTGTTGTACCACTCAATTCTCTGGATATGAGACTACCACAAACCTATGCACCAGTTTTTTCCCAAAGACAATACTCCCATACGCCCGCTGGAATTTATCCTTCATTTGACTGTAACATTTGTTGCAAAAAATGTCGGGGACGGTTGGCTTGTGAAATGTGCCGGGAAAAAGGGTGCCAATGCTAAATAGAAAAATAAGCTAGTCCAACTGTTTAAACCACCATTTGTAGGAGTCGTTTTGCTTAGACACCCTACAAGAAGTCGGATTAGTTTATCTTCTTAAACCTACTAGCAACTCATTGATTATTAGAATTTTATTTATTTTTTAACCTTTAAATTTTACTGTTATGAGACTACCTAATCAAGTACAGTCTGTTTCGAAAAACGCAGGATATGCGTTGCACGGTGTTAATCCATCAATTGATATTACCTGTATTCTTAAATGTGCAGGTTCTAGCGCCTTAAAGTGTCTTTATTGTGCTACTAGCCTTACTTGTTGGGCTACCTGTGCCGGTCCTGATGTAGTAAGTTGTATTTCAGGCTGCTTGTAGTGGTATTTTTACCACTCAAATGCAAAAAAGAGGGGCCTAACTCCCCTCTTTTATAATCTTTCAGCAGGTGTTCGCCGAAAAACCTTTAAAGAGTAGGCAAATTTTAAATTATCTACAATTATGGCTTATGCTCAATGGATGAGTATCTCATTAGAAGTAATAGGTGCTACTTTAAAAGTACAAAATGCAACCCATTCCTGGGGTAAATTTTATCAATGTGGAGATAAAGATCAGGAAATTGACCCTAGTGATATTGATAAACTTACTGTGGAACCTAACAAGACGACTGAAATCTGTGCTTGTGGAAGAGAAAATGCTTCTGCTGGAACTACCGGTAGCTTTGATCTTTATGAAGGTGATGTAAAAGTAGGTACTTACTCGTGGGATTGTCCTTGGGGTTCCAAAACCAATAAATCTAGCTGGCAACCTTCATCAAACGACTTTATTGGTCAATTAACAGGTGGAAGTTTGGATTCAGGTGCTTTGGGGAGTGTTACTCTCAAAATAGCCAAGATGTCTTAATATTTTATCTACCTAAAAAAGTCCCCCAGAAACAAGGGGGCTTTCTATTACTTTGTGCTTTAACCATAATCAACAATATATTCACTGAACACTTCTATTCAATTGGTTATAAAACCGGCTATTGCTTTCTTTTATGAAAACCTTATATTATTTAAAGCCTCAACCTAACGAGCAATTGCTTACTCAGAGCCTTCATAATAATAGTACATTGAGCACTTTTGCGGCCAATCTATTGGCCCAAAAACCCAAGCTACAAACCACTGTTGACAAACATCTGGGTAACAGTGCTGAACCTTTGGAAGATTTTATAGATTATTCGGGCATGCAAAACACCGAGCTGGGACAAAGCTTCTACTACCTGGCCAATTATGTGAGTTTGAATCAGGCATGGTACGGGCAAATTTACCCAGATCAGTCCCAGTCACCACTAGCTCAGAAGGCGCAAGGCAAGGTATTTACTTTGCGCCCCTGGCTATTGCCCTGGCAACTCCTCCCGGTATATATCAAAGACTATGTGTTTCACTATCGTGGTACGCTCAGAGAACATTACCCTTTTCCATTCAAGTTTATCACCGAAGTGCTCATAGATGATTCTCATGAGTATAAACAAGCCTTGTTGGAGAAGATTGGTCTATGGTACGATGGATTAGCCATTGAAGATAAGCGACAATTTGTATACACTACTGCCAAATCCGGGACTGCACACAATGCTCATGGGAGGTATAGCCTGCAGGCGTTCAGGCAAGAGTATCTCATGAATGTATTACAACTCAACAGTACCGATCAGGATGTACGTCATTATTATGAGCAAGCGCTCCAGCAAAAACTGGGTTTACTTTCGGGCCCTTGTGAAGTAGCACACAAAATCGTGAATCTGGTAAGAGAGGTGTATCCAGATGATTTTGAACTGGAAGATTATTTCAAGTATATGATCGCGGCCTTATGTCTGGCGGCGTTGGGTTATCCTTATAATCATCACTCCTTTTATGAAATTATCACGGTGGTATTTCCTAATCGCCCCACTTTACATTCACTGGACAACTTTCAAGAAAACATTGCACATATTATTTAGGAACAGATTACTTAATACTCCAGCACATTATACAACCAGCCCTTAAATAAACCAACAGCAGTATGATAAGTGAAATCAAAACTGAGTTTACAAACCTATAGAGTTCAAGCATGCGGCTTGACATCACAACCGAAATACCGTAGTAGTTTCTATTGCGGTATTTTTTACTTATAAGCATCTGATAATCAAACTTTTGAAAATCCGATAAAGTGTTTTTTTTGACTTTATTCATTGGCTACTTAGCAATATTTTTACCTCAATCAAAATGATTCTTGCTGCGCCAAAGCCTGAATCAATTCTATAACAACAGATCAAAATCAATATGCAAAAAATCAAACATATCGTTTATTTAATGTTAGAAAACAGGTCATTTGACAATGTACTCGGATGGCTTTATGATGAGCAAAATTCCCCCAAGAACAACATTCCTTCGCAAACAACGCCTTATTTTGAGGGCTTAAAGGAAAACACCTATTACAATATAGACAAAGAAGGAAAGAAATGTTATGTAACCAAGGGAACTAGTAACAAATTGGATGTTCCTTCTTATGATCCAAACGAAGTATATGAACATGTAAACAACCAGGTTTTTGGGAGTAAGACCAATCCTAGCCCAGGGCAAAAACCCACCATGAGTGGTTTTTATGAGGATTATGCAACTTTTTATAACAATGCTCCCCAGATTATGCAAACTTATACACCCGATGAGTTGCCCGTATTGAATGGCTTGGCTAAAAACTTTGCTGTATCTGATATGTATTTTTCATCGGTACCTACCCAAACGAATTGTAATCGAGCTTTTGCCGCTTGTGGTAATTCTTTGGGTGTAACGAATGACAACCAAACTCTTCAGGCTTGGGTTAACAACCGAAATGTTTCCCTTTTTGGTTTGGGTAAACCTGCTGGAAATCAGTTTAATCAGCCTACCATGTGGAATGTATTGTACGACAACGGGTTCAACACTACAGATGACTGGATGCTTTACAATAGTAGTGGGGCTAATTGGGAAAATAAGTTGAAACTAGAGGGTTATAGTTATACCAGGGCTTTGATGGAACAATTACAGGATCAAAAGTACGATTCGCATTTTGGCAAAATGGATGACTTTTTGACCAACGCCCAAAATGGTACTTTACCTACTTTCAGCTTTTTGGAGCCTGAATGGGGGCTTATGTGGGGAGGCATAGGCATTAATGGCAACGACTACCACCCACCTACTAACTTGCAACCTGGTGAGGCATTTGTAAAGAGCATCTATGATGCACTTACGTCTAACCAAGCAGCTTGGGAGCAAACTTTATTCATTATCAACTTTGATGAACATGGAGGCACTTATGACCACGTGGCACCTCCCTGGAATGCAGCAGCTCCTTGGGCTAATCAAGAAACTCCCACCCCTCAGGCATACGAACAGGATTTCAAATTTGATCGCTTTGGCGTACGGGTTCCCCTTATTTTAGTATCGCCTTTGGTGGAGGCTTCTACCGTGTTTAGAGCCAGTGGAGATACGCCTTATGACCATACCTCAGTCATTGCTACTATTCTGAAGATGATGGGCGTTTCGCAAGACAAATGGAATTTGGGCAGCCGGGTAGCCAATGCGCCTACCTTCGAGAATGTACTTACGCTAGGCACACCTCGTACTGATATTCCAACAATTAATGTAAATGCCAATGCTCAGGTAGCGGATATAGATGCCCCTCCAAACGATATTCAGCAAACGATGGCACAGAGTGTTTTAACCACTGCTTTGCAACAAAAGGCTCAGAAGCAATCAGCCAAGTATACAAACGGCCAAGCTACTGATAAAGCCACTAAAGACATGCGTCAATCATTGCAGAACGCAAAAACAATTTCTGAGCTTTCCAGTGTACTGGAAAAACATTTGAAAACGATCCTTCAATAATTAACACACCAGGACTATAAAAAGTATAAAAACAAAAGGCCACCCAATCACTCAGGTGGCTTTTTCACTTTCTTGACTTCTGTATTAATTGTTTAAAGGGGTTACTGCTTCTTCCGCCTCTGCCGTAAGCTTGGCCACCAGGCCTACCGGCAAATAACGCTCAAACAAACCTTTGACTCCCTCCCACTCTTCTAGCAAGTAGGCTGCTTTTTGGCTATTGGTAGCGGCGTAATATTGGGCCAGCGTGGCTTTTAGTTCAGCCAGTTCTTCGGAATTCAATGGATATTGCTGAAGATACTCCTGATTGATAAATTTCTCTTTTTTACCAAACACTATTACTTCACCCCCTGTCATTCCACCGCCAATATTGTACGAAGTAGATCCTAAGATAATCACCTTACCCTGAGTCATATATTCGCAAGCGTGTAAACCTACACCTTCTACTACTGCCAACGCTCCACTATTACGCACCGCAAAACGGTCCCCTGCCAACCCATTTACATACAGGATGCCTCCAGTAGCACCATATAAAGCACAGTTTCCGATAATTACATTTTCTTCAGCCTTGAAAGTAGCGTCCCGATGCGGGCGAATGATCATTTGCCCACCTGACATGCCTTTAGCGACTGAATCGTTGGCTTCACCATACAGTGTGACATGTAGGTTGTCTACCATAAACACTCCAAAGCCTTGTCCAGCACTTCCAGTAAATTCTGCTTTAATTTTTTTGGTATAAGGCTCTATGGCAGTACCATTGGCTTCTTTGAACTTCTGCTGAATATGCTGGTCTTCTCGCTGGGCAATGGCTCCTGCCAAAGTGGCCAATGCCGCTCTATCTACTGCTTTAATGTTGTAGTTGAGCGTGATGGGCACATTTTGGGTCAGACTCTGACGAGTATCCTCCACCATTTGTTGGTTCAGCAGGTTGATCTCATCCCTAAAAGGATTGTCATGGTGCTCTTGGGCTGGATTGTAAGGAATCACTCTTGATAAGAAGAAGCCAAGCCCTAAGTTTTTGGTGCGTATCATCTCCTCATGAGCTTTATTTGCCTCCAATAGTTCCGTATTCCCTATAATATCCTGCAAAGACACCTGTCCTAGCTGTTTCAATTCTCGCTGCACATCTTCGGCTAAAAAATGCATCATTTTCACAATGTGATCTTTGTTGCCTTTGTATTTTTTCTTGAATCGGGGATCGTGGGTCGCAATGCCTGTAGGGCAAGAGTTTTTCTCACAAACCCTGGCCATTACGCAGCCTTGGGCAATCAATAAAAGTTTTCCAAAATCAAACTCTTCGGCACCTAAAATAGCCGCCATGACAATGTCTCTCCCTGTGACTAAACTACCGTCAGTTCTGAGAATGATACCACCACGCAACTTATTGTCTATCAAGGCCTGGTGAACAGCCCACAGCCCAAATTCCCAAGGCAAACCTGCGTGCTTCATAGAAGACAATGAAGCTGCACCAGTCCCACCGTCTCCTCCTGACACATGGATAACGTCTGCCCCAGCTTTGGCTACTCCTACAGCTACGGTTCCTATACCAGCCCCTGATACTAGCTTCACGGTTACTTTTACGCCCGGTTTCAACTGCTTAAGTTCATAAATCAGTTGCTTGAGGTCTTCAATACTATAAATATCATGCAAGGGCGGTGGCGAAATGAGGTCTACACCTTCGGGAGAATGACGGGCAAAAGCAATTTCTGCATTTACTTTCATCCCCATCAATTGCCCACCTTCACCAGGTTTGGCTCCTTGAGCAATCTTTATTTGAATTTCGTCCCCTGATACCAAATACAATGCATTGACTCCAAACCTTCCAGAAGCCACTTGTTTGGCTGTGGCTGAAATGCCTTCGGTATAATAATAAGGGTTTTCGCCCCCTTCGCCGCTGTTACTGCGTCCACCTATCTCACGCATGGCCAAAAAGATATCTCGTTGTGCTTCGGCACTCAAAGCTCCAAATGACATGGCTCCTGAGCCAAACTTACTCAATATCTCTTCTTTTGACTGTACTGCTGGTTCTTTTTCTGTTTCTTTTTCTTTGGCTTCTTTTGCTTTTTTCAGCTGGAACAAATGACGTACATGTACAGGCTCATCATCGTGGCCTAGTTGAAGGTATTTATTATACAAGTTAATGTCGTCTAAGGCTACGCCCTCACTACGTACCAGTTCATGAATCACCTTGGAACGTGTATTGGTCATAGAGTGTTTTTCACCCATTTGGCCACGTGCGTGTTCTTTGAATAAATAGTTATTCAATAATTTTTGCGTTTCTTCCGTTTGTTGGGCACGTTCGGTATTACGCAATACATTTTCTACAATCCCCTTTAAGCCAATACCACTGAGCGTACAACTTACACCACTAAAGTACTTATCGATGATCTCACAACTCACCCCAATAGAAGTAAACAATTGAGAACTTTGGTAACTGCGCACCACCGAAATCCCCATTTTTGACATAATCTTAAGCAAACCATTCTCATAGGCTTGAATCAGGTTTTGCTCTTTTACATCGGCATCGAGCTTGGCTAGTTTCTTATCTTCGTCGAAACGGGCCACTTCCAGCGCCAAATACGGGCAAACTGCCGCAGCTCCCATCCCTATGGTAGTAGCCACGTGGTGGGTAGTGCGAATTTCACCAGAGTGAATGACTAAAGAAAACTTTAGGCGTAAGCCTGACTGACGCATGTGCTCTACCACGGTGCGTAAGGCCAACAATACTGGAATAGGCGGATTGTCATAGTCGGCGTTTCTATCTGTTAGAATTACCACTGACACATCGTCTACCTTTACGGCTCGCTCTACTTCTTTGGCCAGTTGATCTAGGCGGTTTTGGCAACCTACTGCACCATATTCCCGCTTAAAGTGAATATCAAACGTTTGAGAAATTACCTTGGAAAACGAATCGCTGTGTTGTAAGCTCTCGATGTATTCCATTTGATGTAAGCTCAACACTGGGCTGGGTAGCTCAAGGACTACTGGAGGAGGAATGAGTTCTTTCTTGGCAAAAATATTTGGCTGAATACCCAAATACGTCTTTAAATCGGTGACGTAACGTTCTCGCAAATAATCTAGTGGTGGATTGGTAACCTGGGCAAAGTTGTGACAGAAATAATCAAAAAATGAGCGGGGTTCGCTAGAAAAAACGGCAAGGCGGGCAGTATCTCCCATTGACCCGATCGGCTCTTTGCCTTTGGTGATCATAGGGATTAATATTTTTGAGTAATCTTCCTGAGTATAATTAAATAAGTATTTCTTGCTTAAATATTGAGGGCTGTCACTGGCAGTATTGCCATAAGGTACAAGTGAGGTGCGATGATCAAAATGGGCATCATAGTTTTGAGGAGTGCGGCTGGGATCAGTAAAATCTTCTCTACCAGTATTGAGGTTAAAATGTACCCCCGTACCTGCTTGCAGCGTTCCTTTCTGTAAAATATCTTTTTCGTTGACCTCGAAAGAGCCTGCTTCAGAAGACAAATAAAAATATTCTTCGGTCATAGCCCAGCGACAAGGTCGAAAACCATTTCGGTCTAACCTGGCTCCTAAACTACGCCCGTTAGAATAAGTAATCAATGCTGGCCCATCCCAAGGCTCCATCACCCTACTCCAAAACTTATAAAAAGCATTGTCTTGGTGAGCAGGAGGCATCATGATGGCCATAATCTCTCCCAAACGTGGAATACTACTTCGGTACTTGAGAGCTTCTACCATTTCGTTGAGGCTTCCTGAATCGCTCACGCCATCGGCAGTCAATAACTCTCCTTCAAACAATCCCATGGTCATTTCTCGCGAAAGCGCCCAGGAACGATTTCCGGTAATGGTATTAATTTCTCCATTATGGCCTACCAAACGAAAAGGTTGGGCTTTGTCCCAGGAGGTAGAAGTATTGGTACTAAAACGACGATGAAATAAACCAAAACGGCTTTTGAAAGCGGGATTTTGCAAATCCAGATAAAAACGGTCTAGATCTTTGGCTTTGCATAAGCCTTTGTATACAACAGTATTGGCAGACAATGAAGCAAAAAACAACTCACAGGCACTGTCTTGTTTGAGCTTGGTGCGGGTGTATTGCTTGCTTACATATAATAGCTTATCAAAAGAAGCATTGGTACGACAATGAGCGGGTCGCTCCAAAACTGCCTGTAAAATATAAGGCATGCTCTGGCGGGCGTCTTCTCCCAGTACTTCTGGATTGGTGGGTACTTCCCGATACTCGAGGACTTTCATCCCCATAAAGGCAAAAGTATCTTCAAAAATTCGTAATGATTTTCTGCGTCTCTCACGGTTTTGAGGAGCAAACAGGGTGGCCAAGGCTATGGTTTCTCGATCATAACCCAACATTTCAAAAGGGATGTCCAACATCACCCCGGCACCGTCACCAGTAATTTGGTCGGCTC
>DMXI01000280.1 GCA_003483885.1 Microscillaceae bacterium | reverse complement strand
TAGATTTTATGAAAATATATACTAAAAAAGGAGATGCTGGCAAGACAGGTTTATTTGGCGGCCAGCGAGTATTCAAGGATGATGTTCGAGTAGAGTGTTATGGTACGCTCGATGAAGTAAACTCTACGATTGGCTTACTCAGAGCCAAATTGGGGTTAGACCACGAATGGCAAACCAACTTGCGCAAAATCCAAAAAGACATGATGGATATGATGTCTCACTTGGCGCGCCCTTCCGATGCAAAAAAAATCAACAAAAACCCAATGCCTGAAGATGGTGCTTCCTTTTGTGAAGAATGGATAGATGCGCTCGAGAATAGCTTAACTACTGCTTCTGACTATTTCTTATTGCCAGGAGGAAACGAAATATCGGCATTGTGTCACGTCGTTCGCACCCAAATGCGTCGGGGAGAGCGACGCTTGGTAAGCCTCATGAAAGAAGACGAAGTACACGATGCCATTCCTGCCTACATCAACCGTTTATCCGATTTGTTTTTTACCCTGGCTCGCGCCGAAATGGACAAAAACATGGTAGAAGAGGAAAAGTGGCAATTGTTTTTGTACAAAAAATTTAAGAAGCAAGCACCAGCCGAAGGCGAAGAGAAACCTATTGAAAATACGGAGGCCAAAAAAGCACCTCGTCCTAAGTTTAAATAATATTTTATGGTTGGATTGCTAAATGGCCCCAATGGAATCGCATGCGCGTCAACCTTAGCTCGAGAATACTCAAATAAATCCAAGATTTAAGTCATTGTCAATAAGTGTTTTAGCTTGAAAAACAAGGACTTAAATTTCGCCTTAGTTTATTGGCGTTAAGAAACTGCTCTGGCGCTCATTTTTAATGAGTGTCTAATTTTTAGGAGCGCTTGTAGCGCGGTTCTGGAAAAACGCAATGCTTAGGTTATAAGCAACAGCATTACCAATGCGCACTAGCTTGAGCGAAATAATGTAACAATAAATACAACTGCTCTGGCGCTCATTTTTAATGAGTGTCTAATTTTTAGGAGCGCTTGTAGCGCGGTTCTGGAAAAACGCAATGTTCGGGTTATAAGCAATAGCATTACAAATTGCTCTGGCGCTCATTTTTAATGAGTGTCTAATTTTTAGGAGCGCTTGTAGCGTGGTTCTGGAAAAACGCAATGCTTAGGTTATAAGCAATAGCATTACAAATGCTAGCTTGAGCGAAATAATGTAACAACAAATACAACGAAACAATAAAACCATAATTCATATGATCACCAATAAAATACCTGTTACGGTAGTTACCGGATTTTTAGGTTCTGGTAAAACCACCCTAGTACATCACCTTTTGCAAAACCCCAATGGCAAACGCATTGCTGTAATTGTCAATGAATTTGGCGAAACAGGAGTAGACGGAGAAATCATTCGGGCTAGTTGCGAGTGCCCCGAAGAGGATTTAGTAGAGTTGAGTAATGGTTGTTTGTGTTGTACTGTGCAAGAAGAGTTTTTGCCTACCATGCTTACCCTGATGGAGCGTAAAGACAAAATTGACCACATTGTGATAGAAACTTCGGGATTGGCTTTGCCCAAACCTTTGGTAAAAGCGGTGAATTGGCCTGATTTGAAGCCTCATCTTACCGTAGATGCCGTAGTTACAGTCGTAGATGCGGTTGGAGTTGCTACTGGCGAAATTTGTGATCGGGAGCGAGTAAAAGCCCAACGTGAAGCCGATGATAGCCTGGATCATGAAACTCCCATTGAAGAGTTGTTTGAAGATCAGCTCAACTGCGCCGATATGGTGTTGATTAGCAAGAAAGACTTGGTAGATGCGGAAAAACTGGCTGACATTCAACAAATTATTCAAGGCAAAGTACGGACTTCTCAGGTAAAAATAATGCCTATAGAGCAAGGCAAAGTAGCTACTGAGGTTTTGCTAGGCTTGAATAGCCAATCGGAAGAAGATATCGAAAACCGTCATACTCATCACGACGACCATCATCACCACCATGCGCATGACCACGATCACGACCATGATCATCCTCATGACCATCACCACCACGATGATCATATCCAATCAATCGTAGTAGACATTACCGTTCCTCATACACCTGAAACCCTTCAGCAGGCATTGGATCAATTGGTAAAAGAGCATACCGTGTATCGTATTAAGGGATTTATTGATGTATCGGGTAAACCTATGCGCATGATTATTCAAGGCGTAGGCGATCGTTTTAATAAGTATTTTGACCGCAAATGGAAAGCAGAAGAAACCCGTAAAACCCAGCTAGTTATTATTGGTGAAGATGTAGAAGCTTTAGACCTGAAAGCAATTATCGAAAATCATTTGAAAGTATGCATTTAATTGCCAGTATTCCGGGAGGGTGGAACCCTGACGATGATGGTGTTTTTCATATCGAGCAAAGCCCTGGCGATATTATTTATTTATCGGCGGCAGATACTGAATTGCTATCACTGCATAAAGTTTGGACCAACTTGCACCAAAACCCGCAGGTATTTGCCCAGCAAGATGGCAGTGTAGTGCAGGCCTTGCCATCACTGCGTTTGGCCAACTTGCTCTACTTTAAGCAAGAGCTTACTATAGATACCTATCTGGAAGAGGTGGTTCCCCAAGCCCGACTGGTAGTATTGCGACTGCTTGGAGGCAAAGCCTATTTTCAATATTTGATTGAGGCATTTCAGGCAGTATGCGAAGATCATAACATTCCATTACTTTTTTTGCCAGGTTATGATACCCCCGACCTTGAACTCATGCATTGTTCGACGGTTCCTCTTGAGGTGGTACACCAAACCTGGCAATACCTGGCGGCAGGAGGCAATGACAACCTAGACAATTGCCTTAAATATCTTTTAAACTCATTTTTTGCCCTTAAAACATCCATCGCTCCAGTAGCGTCAGTACCCGATTTGTTCATTTCAGAGGAGTATTGCCCCAATCGCAATCCTGCACAAGATCAAGTCGTAATCCTGGTCTATCGTACGCATTATTTAGCCGATAACCTGGCACCCATTCATATGCTGGCCAAACAACTACAGGCCCACCAGTTGGAACCTATTGTAGTTTTTGCCCACACCTTACGCGACGATCATGTGTCGGATGATTTATATAATTTACTGGAGCAAAACAAGGCACACAATATTGCTTGTGTAATCAATACCACCAGTTTTTCTATCAAGCCAATGGGGCAGGAAGCCCAAGCCAATTTTATCTTTGAGCGTTGGCAGGTTCCAGTCATCCAAGCTATGATGGCCAGTGCTACTCGAGAAAGTTGGCAAGAAGGGCTGTTTGGTTTGTCACCTACCGATATTGCCATGAACATTGCATTGCCCGAAGTAGATGGTCGTATCATTACCCAGCCTATATCTTTTAAGAAACAACTGGAAAAAGATGCTTTGACTGAAGCTGATCTGGTGATGTATGAGCCTTATGTGGAGGGGTGTCAATGGGTGGCCGATTTGGCATATCGCTATGTTTCGCTGCATCGCAAAAGCAATGAGGAGAAAAAGATTGCCTTAATTTTGCCCAACTACCCCAACAAAGATAGTCGCCTGGCTAATGGGGTAGGGCTGGATACGCCAGCCAGTGCGGCAGCGGTTTTAAACAAGTTACAAGCAGCAGGATATACTTTAGAGGAGACCATACATTGGGATAGCGGGTTATTGATGGAATGTCTTACTCAGCACATTACCAATGATTTGGATACGGTAGATTATCGTCGCTATGAAGTATATCTAGAGAAGGCTGACTTTGAAGCGTATTATGCGACAATCCCTCGGGAGTTACGCAAAGCAATCGAACAGCAATGGGGCAATCCTTACGACGATCCTTATTTTGTGAACAATCGCTTCGTGTTTGCTGGATTTATCATTGGGAATGTATTTGTGAGTATTCAGCCGAGCCGAGGTTATCATGTGGACCCTCAGGCTACCTATCACTCTCCCGATTTGTCCCCTCCCTGGTATTATTTGGCCTATTATTGTTGGGTGCAACGCCATTTTAAAGCCGATGCCCTCATTCATTTGGGCAAACACGGTAACCTGGAGTGGCTCCCTGGCAAGAGTGTGGCTTTGAATCCCGAAAGTTGCTTTCCAGCGCATATTTTCAACGCATTGCCTCATTTTTACCCTTTTATTGTCAATGATCCAGGTGAGGGAACCCAAGCCAAACGACGTAATCAGGCGGTGATTATTGACCACCTTATTCCGCCCATGACCCGAGCCGAAACCTACGGTGATTTGCTTGAGCTTGAAAACCTCATTGATGAATATTACCAAGCAGCCAACCTGGACCCCAAAAGAGCCAAGTTGCTGAGGCAACAAATTGTAAAGCTAACCCAAAAAGCCCAATTAAACATTGACTTAGGGGTAGCAACCGATGACATAGATGCCTTGTTGGTAATGCTGGATGGTTATTTGTGCGAAATTAAGGAGGCTCAAATACGCGATGGGCTGCACATTTTGGGGCAAGCTCCCGAAAACGAACAATTGGTTGACTTATTGGTAGCTTTACACCGAATCCCGCAATCTGGAAATTTGGGCATTACCCAGGCATTGGCCAAGGATCTACAATTGGCCCTGGATCCCATTCATACCGATTACACCGCCTTGGTAGACAAAGAGGCATTGACTTTTAGTGATTCGATCCTGTTAGCTTTCAAAGATCTTAATATCCAATTGCCTGATACCCCTCGACATGTGGGTGAAGTGGTCGCATTTTTAGAGAGCATTGCCAAAACTTATCTCACTCAAAAACTCCAGCATAAACTTACCCTACCTTTGGGCATATGGCCCCAGTTTGAGCAAGTAATTCACCAAATAGCAACAAATACTTTGTTGAAAGTACACGCCGCGCAAGAAGAACTGGATAATTTGCTTGTAGGGCTTCAGGGACGCTACGTACCTTCCGGGCCTTCAGGAGCACCTACTCGTGGACGATTGGATATTTTACCCACTGGTAGAAATTTTTATTCGGTAGACATTAGAACTGTACCTACCGAGGCCGCTTATACTTTGGGGCAAAAAAGTGCTCAATTGCTGATTGAACGCTACATGCAAGAAAATGGCGATTATCCTCGACACATTGCACTTTCGGTATGGGGTACGGCTACCATGCGTACTGGAGGAGATGATTTGGCGCAAGCCTTGGCGTTGATGGGGGTACGTCCGGTATGGCAAAGGGCTTCTAGAAGAGTACGTGATTTTGAGATTATTCCCCTGGCAAAACTGGGTCGCCCTCGTGTAGATGTCACCCTACGTATTTCGGGCTTTTTCAGAGATGCTTTCCCTGATATGATTTCTTTGTTCAATGCGGTGGTAGAAAAACTGGCGCATTTGAACGAATCGCCCGAGGACAATCCAATACGGGCCAATTTCTTAAAAGAACAACAAGCGTGGATGGCGCAAGGAATGCCCGAAGAAGTAGCCAACGAAAAGGCTTTATATCGGGTATTTGGTTCTAAGCCAGGAGCTTACGGGGCTGGTTTGCAAACTTTGATAGATGAAAAAAGCTGGGAAACCCGCGATGATTTAGCCCAGGTATACATTCAATGGAGTGCCTATGCTTACACCAAAAAAGGCGGGAAATCGGCCCATGAGGCCTTTGTAAATCGCCTGAAAAACGTAGAAATCGTATTGCAAAATCAGGACAACCGTGAACACGATTTGCTGGATTCTGATGATTATTACCAGTTTCAGGGAGGGTTGAGCAATGCCGTTACTTCGGTTAAAGGTACCGCGCCTGAGATTTACTTTGGCGATCACGCTCGCCCTGAAAACCCCAAGATGAAAAGCCTCAAAGAAGAATTACTCAAGGTGTATCGTAGTCGGGTAGTGAACCCCAAGTGGATAGCAGGAGTGAAACGACACGGATACAAGGGAGCTTTTGAAATGGCAGCTACAATGGATTATTTGTTTGCCTATGATGCCACCACCGATTTGATCGAGGATTTTATGTACGAAGGAATCACCGAAGCTTATTTGTTGGATGATGCTACCCGTGATTTTATTCAAGAGGTAAATCCCTGGGCCTTACAGGATATGTCGGAGCGAATGCTGGAAGCGATTCAGCGAGGAATGTGGAAGTCGCCTTTACCCGCAACAAAAGAAGCGCTCGAGCAGATCTACTTGCAAGCCGATGATGTGCTGGAAGAAAAAAGTGGTACAACTTCAAAACTTTAAGTAAAGGTGAACCAAAAATTGAAACCGATTATGTTTGTGGGCACTGCTTCGGATGTGGGCAAAAGTGTGATCAATGCGGGGTTTTGCCGGATTTTTCGCCAAGATGGCTTTCATCCTGCGCCTTTCAAAGCCCAAAACATGTCCTTGAATAGTTATGTAACCCACGAAGGGCTAGAGCTGGGAAGAGCCCAAGCGGTGCAAGCCGAAGCGGCAGGAATTCCTTGCCTTTCGGATATGAATCCGGTGCTGTTGAAGCCTACTACCGAAAAATCGTCCCAAATAGTGCTCAATGGAAAGCCTATAGGTAATCGTTCGGCATACGATTATTTTGCCAATGACAAAGCCGAACTCTTTGAGGCGGTGACCCAAGCATATGATCGTTTGGAGAAGCAATATAACCCCATTGTGATAGAGGGAGCAGGGAGTATTTCGGAGCTCAACCTCAAAAAGCGAGACATTACCAATATGCGCATTGCGCGGCACGCCCAAGCTGATACTTATCTCATTAGTGACATTGAGCGAGGAGGAGTGTTTGGGGCGGTATATGGTACCATTGCCCTGCTACCTCCTGAAGAACGCAAGCTCATAAAGGGGATTATTATCAATAAATTTAGGGGAGATGCACGCCTTTTTACCGAAGGGCGTAAAATCCTGGAAGAAATTTGTCAAGTACCCGTGGTGGGAGTATTGCCCTACTTCAAAGACATCTACATTGAAGAAGAAGATGCGTTAGGGTTAGAAAAACGGAGTCAAAAAGCCCAGGCAGATAAAATCAATGTCGCGGTTGTTTTACTTCGTCGTTTGTCAAATTTTACCGATTTTGACGTGTTGGAGCGTGACCCCAGAGTCAACTTGTTTTACACCCAGCATCCGGCCGAAGTTAATAAAGCCGATATTATCATTTTACCAGGGTCAAAAAGCACCATTCAGGATTTGATTGATCTGAAAAACGTGGGAATGACTCAAGCCATCCAGGAGCAACATCAAAAGGGAAAAACAGTGATTGGCATTTGTGGTGGCTACCAAATGATGGGACAGTATATTGAGGACCCACATCAGGTAGAAAGCAACATTACTCACATACCTGCTCTAGGAATCTTACCCATCAAAACGGTATTGGGTACTGAGAAAACTACCCAACAACGTGCTTTTCAATTCAAGCATTACCCCGAAACTTGTCAAGGATATGAGATTCACATGGGGGTAACCAGCCGCGTCGACCCAGCAAGCGAACTGAAGTTTTTAACTCAATTGGATAATCAGACAGAAGATGGTTGTCAACTCAATGACCATACCTGGGGTTCATACTTGCATGGTATTTTAGACAACCCCGTCGTAGTAGAAGATTTACTTGCCAGATTCACCCCTGATGAAAACACGAAGCCTTTTGATTATCAGGCTTTTAAAGAAAGTCAATATGATAAACTAGCCGACTTTTTAAGAACACACATCGACTTGGACTATATCTATCAAGAATTATTTAAAACAACATAGCCATGGGAAAAGATTTAACTCAAGTAACCACTACTTTTTATATATGTGATGGAGGCTCTTGCCGTAAAGCAGGCAGCGACCCCGTAATGCGGGCTACCCGAGCTTATTTGCGTAATCAAGGTTTGTGGAATACCACCCATACCATCAAAACTCGTTGTATTGGACGTTGTGAAGATGCCCCAGCCGCCATCGTACATCCGGGGGATTATTGGTATAAAAACCTCAATGGCCAAAATGTGATTACGGTGATGCAAAGACATTTGGAGGAAGGCAAGCCAGTAGAAGAACTTTTGGTATTCAAGGAAGGAAGTACGGTGATCAATTCGGACAAAGAACGCCCCAAAAAAGTGCCTAAGCCTTTTTCTTTAGTGGAAGATGAAGATCTGGGAGTGATTTACTCGACCAGAGGTTTTAGCACCGATCAGTATACGTATCCTTTGTTTTTATATCTGGCCGAGACCAAAAGCCCCGCTACTTTGACCTTTCCTCACGGACAAACCCATTCGTTTCAAAATATTCAAGCGTTGGAATACGGCAAATATCAATTAATAATGACCTTTAAGGAGGCTGATTTAACTTCTATTCTGGCTTTTACCTTGGCTGGAATCCCCAAAACAGAACCAATGGCTTTACAAAGGTCAAGGGTACTGGTGACTGAGTTTTTTTATGAGGCTTTCAATCCCGAAAAAAGAGGCATTCGTCTCAAGGATAAAATGGGTAGATTGCTGGCCATTATTTGGCTTGATTCAACCGATGAGAAGGTATGGAATTATTGCCTGAATGTGCAATTGAGTATGTCAGAGGTGGTAATTCAGAGTTAGGTATATCTGAAACTAGCGCTCATTTTTAATGAATGTCTAATTTTTAGGAGCGCTTTTAGCGCGTTTTTGAAACAACGTAATGCCTGGCTTATAAGCAACCGCATTACAAATGCCTCTAAAAGGGGAACGCATCGCAGATGCGCACCAGAATGAGTGACAATATGCCTACTGAAACTGGCGCTCATCTTTAATGAGTGTCTAATTTTTAGGAGCGCTTTTAGCGCGTTTTTGAAACAACGCAATACTTGGCTTATAAGCAACCGCATTACAAATGTTTCTAAAAAGGGAACGCATCGCAGATGCGCACCAGAATGACTAGCGCTCATCTTTAATGAGTGTCTAATTTTTAGGAGCGCTTGTAGTGCGTTTTTGAAACAACGCAATGTCTGGCTTATAAGCAACTGCATTACAAATGCTTCTAAAAAGGGAACGCATCGCAGATGCGCACCAGAATGAGTGACAATATGCTTACTGAAACTGGCGCTCATTTTTAATGAGTGTCTAATTTTTAGGAGCGCTTTTAGCGCGTTTTTGAAACAACGTAATGCCTGGCTTATAAGCAACCGCATTACAAATGCCTCTAAAAGGGGAACGCATCGCAGATGCGCACCAGAATGACTAGCGCTCATTTTTAATGAGTGTCTAATTTTTAGGAGCGCTTGTAGCGCGTTTTTGAAACAACGCAATGCCTGGCTTATAAGCAACCGCATTACAAATGCCTCTAAAAAGGGAACGCATCGCAGATGCGCACCAGAATAATTTCCCTAAACACTCTTAATTTAAAAAAAGTATGCTATACGGTCATGGAGATGACGCCTATTTGCAATCAAATGCCATTGTTGCCAATTTTAGCACCAATGTATACGATGCTCCCGAACCGCAAGGATTGAAAGAACATTTGTGGCAAAACTGGGAAGTAGTAAACCATTATCCAGAAGTATTGGCAGAAAGCCTAAGGGTTAAAATTGCGCAATACCATCAAGTGCCCGAAGATCAGGTATTGGTATTGAATGGGGCTGAAGAGGGGATTCATTTGGTAGCTCGCATGCAGCCCCAACAAACCGCTACGATTTGTATTCCCACTTTTGCCGAATATGCCGATGCTTGCCAAATGTATGGTCATCAGTTGACCTTTGTACCTTGGCAGCAGCTACCTGCCTGGGAGTTTGATACTTCGTTGGCCTTTATTTGTAACCCCAATAACCCCACAGGGGAAGCAGTAAAAGTTGAATTGATTGAGCATCTGCTAAAAAGTTTTCCAAAAACCCTTTTTTGCGTAGACGAAGCCTTCATTGATTTTACGCTGGCTATAGATTCTCACATTCCGCTATTGGCAAAGTATGACAATCTGATGGTGTTGAAATCGCTCACCAAGAACTTCTCTATTCCAGGACTCAGGCTAGGGTATTTGCTGGCCTCCCCTCAAGTAATACAGCAAATGCAAGCGATGAAAGTGGCTTGGTCGGTAAATGCACTGGCCATAGAGGCAGGGAAGTATCTTTTTGACCATTGTGTACACCAGCAAGTATTACCCATAGAAGCTATGTTGCAGGAACGCGCTCAATGGCAAGACGCTTTACGCACCATTTCAGGGTTTGAGTGGTGTGCTAGTGATACCCATTTTTTTCTGGGAAAGGTAATAGATCATAGTGCGGCTGAGTTAAAGGCTTATCTGGTGAACTATCACCAAATACTTATTAGAGACGCGGCTAATTTTCAGGGGTTGACTCCGCATTATTTCAGGGTAGCCTCGCTTTCGCCTCAAAAGAACCAATTACTGACTCGGGCACTTCAGGCTTGGAGCGCTAAATCTGACAAGTAAACCAAAAAATAAAACCAGATAAATGAATGAATTAGAGATATTTTTATGGAGTATAGCCCCATTAACCATTGGTTATTTGATGGATTTTTTATTGGGTGACCCAAGAAACTTACCCCACCCCATTCGTTTGTTTGGTTGGTTGATCTCGCAAGGGGAAAAGCTACTCAATAAACCTACTCATCGGTTTTGGAAAGGAGCAGGGCTTACCCTTGGGCTGGTCACCGGTGTTTTTTGCTTTTTTTGGGGAATGATTCATTTGCTCAAAAGTATTCATCCTGCATTGGCGTTGGTTTTTGAGGTGGTGTTTGTATTTTTTGGTTTGGCCAATAAAAGCCTGATTCAAGAGGGAAAAGCGGTTTTCGAGAAGTTACAAAATCAAGGCCTGGAGGCTGGCCGTAAGCGCTTGTCGTGGATTGTAGGACGCGATACTTCTCAACTTAGCCCAAGCCAGATACGAATAGCGGTATTTGAAACGATGTCCGAAAATCTAAGTGATGGAGTGATTGCTCCTTTGTTTTATTATGCTATAGGCGGCGTACCAGGCCTGATGGCTTATAAAATGATCAATACCTTAGATTCTATGGTAGGGTATCGTAGTGAGCGTTTTGAACAGTTTGGTAAATTTGCTGCCAAATTGGACGATGTAGCCAATTTTATCCCCGCTCGCTTGACTGCACTTTTGCTGGCATTGGTTTCGGGGAGCCAACAAGCTTTTCGTTTTATACTACAATACGGCCACCAACACAAAAGCCCCAATGCAGGCTATCCCGAGGCGGCATTGGCGGGTATTTTAGACTGTCGCTTTGGTGGGCCTAATATGTATCATGGAAAACGAGTGGAAAAACCTTACATTGGGCAAAATGAAAGAAACATCACGCACCAAGAGTTTGGCAAAGTGGCAGGGCTTAACCATCAAGTCACTTTGTGTATGGTGTTCGGAATCATCGTTGTAACTTATTTGAGATGGATCGCATGAAGACAGATTTACCCACCCGAAGGTTGATCATTACCGGAGGACCTGGCACAGGTAAAAGTACGTTGCTGGCACACCTAAAACAACGTGGTTTTTCAGTATTTGAGGAAGTGTCCCGACGATTGATTCAAGCGCAACGCCAGCAACCCAATCCCGCATTACCCTGGGATAACTTGCCCCGTTTTGCAGAGCTGTGTTTAGAACAAATGATGATTCAACACACCAAAGCCCAACCCCAGCGCATCAATTTTTACGACCGGGCTATCCCCGATATTATAGCCTATCTCCGCAATGGGGAAGAAGCCATCCCTTCTGTTTATGAGCAGGTTTTACAGCAAAAGGCTTATGAAAAACAAGTGTTTTTTGCTCCTCCCTGGCCGCAAATTTATATCAATGATCAGGAGCGCCCCCAAAGATACGAGGAATCATTACGCATCTCAGCCCTGTTGACCGAAACCTATGAACAACTGGGTTTTCAATTGATTACTTTACCTAAAGCAAGCTGTGAAGCACGAGTGAAGTTTGTGATAGAAAAGTTAGCGATGGATGAAGGTTCAATCTAGGGAATGATAATCAGTGTCACTTATTTAGTGTTTTCACGATAAACTGGTAATGCCTGTCTGGCGTAAATAAACTAAATGTTGACTTTTGTATCATTTAAGTATGAAGACCATATTAGTCTTTAATATATCGATCTTGTAAAAGCTTCTCCCTTGTGGACGGCAACACTCGATGAGTGTTGAGCGAGTTAGAGGGAAGGTAGTGTAACTGAGAGGGGTTTTAATGGATACTTTATATCTCAAGATGTTGATAATCAACACAAAAACCTCCCATCCCACAAGCTCGCCCAACATTCAATGAATGTTGTCGTCCCTCCAAAGGAGGGAAACGATACTCGCTTAAATTACTCGATTTTATATTTCAAACTAATTGTGTTCTATTACTTATGAGATTTTACTTTAGAATGGTAAGCACTCGAAAGTGCGGATGCAGAGATGCATTTTTTATGAATAGCAATTGGAGCAGGTAGGCGATATGGTTGGTTCGAGTAAGGGTAAATTAACGATCGCTTTACTTTTTTATTTTTAGCGGTTTTATAGTTTTGCAGTGTGAGTTTTAGATGGATCATAGTTATTTTATTCGTATATCTCGGTATACAGGTGAGTTTTGCTCAATCACCCTATTTTAGGGAAATTACTGACAGGGAAGGGTTGCCAAGTCTGGTAGTTTACGATATTTATCAAAGCCAAAAAGGCTACATTTGGTTGGGTACTGAAGCCGGGCTTTGCCGCTATGACGGAACTAAATTTGAGACATATGCCATCAAAAATGTGCAAGGAAAATCTTTCACAAACATACGAGAAGATAGCCAGGGTACTATTTATTGTATGAATTTCCTAAGTCAATTATTCAAGATAAAAAATAAGGAAGCCATCCCCGTTGCACTACCCAAAAGTGTGGCAAAACACGGTTTTAGAACTTATCTGATAGACCAAAATGACAACTTTTGGCTTTGTGCTGACAAACTATATTTCAAAGCAGGTAAAGAAAGTTGGCAAGTAGTAAACCTACCTACAACACATGGAGCGAAATCGATCTGGCAAGACAAACAACAAAATATATGGGTTCTATCTTATAATGGTGAGATTCATCGAGTAAATTTAAAGTTAGAAAAAATACAAACCATAAAGCCTCCCGAAGATTTGATTGCTTTTCAGATACAATCAAAAAACTTACGAGTACTCTCTAAGGAGGGGAACAGGTTCTATAGTTACGACTTTGACACAAACCGCTGGACAAGAATTTGGCAAGACATCGGAAACAAAACTATAGAGCAAATCCGTGGTTTTCAAGAGGATAATCAGGGGAATGTATGGATATTTACTTCTAAAGGGGTGATGCATTACCAAACCCAAAGCAAGCAAATAAAAATTGTTATCAAAGATGTTTTTATTTCACATCTTATTCAAGACCGAGAAGGCAACTACTGGTTTTCGAGTTTAGGGCAAGGGCTATTTGTTTTATCTAGTTTAGAAATCATCCATTTCAATCGTGATAACTCAAAGCTTAATTTTGAACAAATCGATTGCCTTGAAGCCGATCATTTAGGTAATATATACCTGGGGACTAGTGGTGAACATTTATTTTACTTAGATACTAAGTGTACACACCTCAATGCAAGCTATCAACTTTCCGAAGGGGGAGTAGAGTGCCTGTTGTTTGATAAAAAACGCCAACAACTCTATGTAGAAAATAATTTGCTGTCAGTTTTTGATACAAAAACCAAACGATTAATCAAAGAACTCAGCATAGGTAATACTCCTAAAGACTTGGCTCTTTTTCAGGATAAATACCTGATTTCGGTAGCAGGTGATGCAAGCTTTATTCATGCAATAAAACCAGAAACACCCATTCCTCATTATAGTAATGAAAACCCATATTTGAACCCCAATACCTTTGTTCTTAGGCGACAACGAGGACGAGCCGTATGCACAGAAGACAACTACGAAAGGTTTTGGATTGCTTACTCTGATGGGTTATATTACTATGAAGCGGGGAAAGCCAGAGAATTACGAGCAGTCAACAATCAACCCATTATTGCCATAAGTTTGCGGGTAGATCGTGAGGGCATTGTATGGGCTGGCACGATACAACAGGGCGTGTTTGCGATTAAAAACAAACAAGTCATCAAACATTTGCACACAAATAATGGCTTAATCAGCAACTTTTGCAAAGTAGTAAGCGACAACGGCTTTTTATACCTTGGCACCGATCAAGGTTTACAAGTTCATCATATCAAAACCGGACAAAATAGAATTTTTAATCAACAAGATGGTTTGCCAAGCAATGTGATCAACGATTTGATTGTACAAAAAGATAAAATTTATTTAGCTACCAACCGAGGGTTGTCTATTCTCAATAAAGACTTCAGCACCACCAATCATCAGCCTCCTTTGATATACTTTACCGGGTTTGATATTTGGGATGAGGCCCAAAAACTCCAGAAAGCTTACCAATTAGATTATCATGAAAACAACTTGATGCTACACTTTACTGGGTTGGCATTTCGGAGCGGTGGAAGTTTTCGCTACAAATACCGAATGAAAAGGTTGGATAAAAAATGGACGCATGTCGAGAGCAGCCACAATTTTGCCAGGTATTCGGCTTTGCCTTCCGGACAATATCAGTTTGAAGTTAAAGCGATTAACGAAGATGGTGTCGAAAGTAACAAAACAGCCACGGTGTACATTGAGATTGCTTATCCGGTTTGGGAAAAATGGTGGTTTATCACGCTGATGGTGTTGCTTGCTTTGGGGCTCATTATGGTTGTTTTCAGGAATCAGGCGAAAGCCATGCGCCGAAAAAACCAAATGGAAAGGGCCTTGGGAAAAGCTACTTTAGAATCGCTTAAGTTGCAAATGAATCCCCATTTTTTGTTCAATGCCATGAGTGCGATTCAACGCTACATGATACGTAATGATGCCCCCAAGGCAAGCAATTATTTGGCGCAGTTTTCTAAACTTATGCGGGCGGTTTTGGAAAATGCCCGTAGCGAATACATCAGTTTAGCGCAAGAAATCGAAATGCTGGAAAATTATTTGGCTTTGCAAAAACTTCAACATAGGGGGAGTTTTCATTATACAATAACTGTAGACGAAGCACTAGATCCTGAAGAAGTGACCATCCCCCCCATGTTTTCTCAGCCTTTTATAGAGAATGCTATAGAACATGGGCTTACCGACCAGGAACAAGAAGGCTTGATAAATATTAGTTTTGATTTGGACAATGATTTTATTGTCCTGAAAATAACCGATAATGGTATAGGCCTGGAAAAATCTCGAGAGAGAAAACAAACCCAGGTCAAAAACCATCAATCTTTGGCGACTAAAATCACTGAGGAACGTATTGGCTTGTACAAAAAAAGTTTAAAAAAGAACATCGCTTTTGAAGTAACGAGTTCTGGGCAGGGTACCCAAGTAATCTTTCATTTACCCTATCAAAATTTATAAAACTATGAAGACTTTAATTATTGATGATAACCTAAATGCTCAGGAGTTTTTGGAAGATCTGCTTAAGGTATGCGGCAAGGATTTGACACTTTTGGGAAAAGCAAGCAACATTCGTGAAGGCAAAAAACTGATAGCAGCCTGGGACCCCGAGCTAGTATTCCTTGATGTAGAAATGCCCGACGGAACCGGCTTTGACCTGTTGCAACAAATTGGCGATATCAATTTTAAAGTTATTTTTACGACTGCTCACGAAAAATATGCCATCAAAGCGATTAAGTACAGTGCCTTGGATTATTTATTAAAACCGATAGATTCTAACGAACTCATAGCCGCTATAAAAAAAGTTCAGGCAATAGAGGAACAGAAGCTGTCGCAACTAAAAATAAATAGTTTGCTGCAAAACCTGGGAGCAAACTCGACCCAAACCCAAAAAATAGTGTTGAGAGACAAATATGGTCTACAGGTTACAACCGTTCAGGAAATTATCCACTTGGAAGCCGACGATTGTTATACGAAGTTTTTTATAAAGGATCAGGCGCCGATTGTGGTGAGCAAACCCTTGAAAGAGTATGAAGCACTTTTGCCCAAGGAGCAGTTTTTTCGTTGCCACAAATCACATTTAGTAAATTTAGACTACCTGTTGCGTTATGACAAAAAAGAGGGTAATATGATCATACTAAAAAATGGTAATCAAGTGCCCATCTCCCGATGAAAAGTAGAGTCTTTGATAGATAGACTAGAAAATAATTGAGTGTTTGGGTGTGATCATCAATGGGGGCGAATTTATAGAAAGCCCTCTTCACACTGCATGCTGAGTAAGAAAATAATAGCGACAAAACACTCAATCTTTACAAAAATAGTCAGCACTTAAGCGTTATGCCAGCCAATCTATCATACCTGTTTCCCAAATCTTAATAAAAATTTCTAATCATGTTTAGGGTACCCTAAGGGTTCGTTGTCATAACTCTGAATTCAATAAATATTGCCAGGTAATAGTCAATCTTTAAATCTAGACCACGATGAAATATTTATTACAACCAGGCCTGGGGTGTATCCTCTGGAAAAAGGTTTTATTTCTTTTGCTTTGGGGGGTATTCCTGATGGTGCTACCTGCTCATAGTCAGCAACTGCTTCAAAGACAAATACAGCTAAAAGATACACAGGGTACTATTCAATATTTTTTAAAAGAACTGCATCAGCAAAATCAAATCAGTTTTTCTTACGATGAAAATGTCTTACCTGAAAAGGTTATTAAATTAGATAAATCTAATTGGCAACTTAAAGAATTGCTTCGAGTTCTGGAACGAAAAACCCAGCTGGATTTCAAATATGTCCATGAGCAAATTATTATAAAAAAAACGAAAAGCACCAAAGTAAAAGTAAGTGGCACCATTCGCTCACAGGATGACCGTGAATCTTTACCAGGTGCTACAGTGTTTGTACCTGAATTAAACTTGGGGACCATTGCCGATGCAAAAGGCCGTTTCCAATTGTGGGTACCCCCAGGAAGGTATACGCCTGCGTTTTCCTATATAGGGCATCAATCCAATCAACAATCTCTTGATGTCAGACAAAATGTATCTCTCGATATAAAATTACCTCCTCAAATAGATGTTTTGGGAGAAGTTGTCATACAGTCTTTCAGAGACAATTCTATAAACGATTCTATCGAGCGTCTCAACCCTATTCAAGCAAGCCGTCAAGTACTACCTGTCACAGCTTTAAAAAATATGCCTGTGTTAGCAGGTGAGCCTGATGTATTGAAAAGTTTGCAACGGTTGCCAGGCATCCAAAATGCTACTATGGGGCACACCAACTTTTCGGTAAGAGGAGGTAGTTATGATCAAAACCTAATTTTATTTGATGGCATACCCTTGTATAATACAGCACATTCTGCGGGCTTTTTTTCTACAATAAATCCTGACATCATTCAGAGTGTTCATTTTTATAAAGGGAACTTACCTGCCAGGTTTGGAGGCAGGTTATCATCGGTAGTAGATATCAAAAGTCGTAACCAAAGACTCAAAAAATTGAGGTTGAAAGGGGGAGTAGGCTTGATAAGCAGCCGCCTTACATTGGAAGGTCCCATAGGTAAAAAAACGTCATTTTTTGTGGCTGGTCGTCAGGGGTATCCAGGGTCTATCACCAACCTTTTTGACTATCCCCCTTCAATTATTACTAAATCTTCTCAGGACTTTACAGGAGGATATACGGCTAAATTTAGCGATATATTTACGGGCTTTAACATTGCTTTCAACACACGTAACCAGCTAAGAATCTCTGGTTTTTATACGCAAGATGAGTTTTCCCATAAAGAACGCTTTATTTTTGGTCACCCAGAAAACACGTATCGTTGGAAAAGTATTGGTGGAGCTATTACTTGGGATCATCAATACAATCATCAGTTGCAGAGTCAATTGAAGTTAATTTACAGTGACCTACATTATCAGACAAATGGGCTGTATGAGCGAAATTCGGGCTTACAACAAGCGGCGCTTAATCTTGATTTTACCTACGAAGCCTCGTCGCAAAGCAAGTTTAAATTCGGCTTGGCAACTACGGGTTATTATTTTCAACCTACAGAAGTACGCCAGTCAAACAATGTTCACACGCTCATTTTGCCTTCTAAACAAGCATTAGAGACAAGTATATACCTGGATCACCAACTGAGGCTTGGTAAAAAGTGGGTTTTTAACTATGGAGTAAGGGTATCTGGTTTTTATAACCTGGGGGCAGGTGTCCGTGATACTTATGATGATAACTATAAGTTAGTAAACACTACTCATTTCAATACTGGAGATGTCATAGATCAGTTTTATGGCATAGAGCCAAGGTTCTCTGCCCAATATACATTGAACAAAAATAACTTTGTTAGATTCTCTTATACGCGTACGTACCAATACTTACACCAAATAAGCAATACGGCCATTAGTTTGCCAGCCGACACCTGGATACCCGCTGATAACAACATTAAACCTCGTTTTGCAGATCAGCTTACGCTAGGTTATTTCTACCACTTTGGGAAAGATAAGCAATACACCTTGTCGTCAGAAATGTATTATAAACAGGTACACCATTCGATTGATTATAAGGACAATGCCCAGCCTTTTTTCAACCAACACCTAGCAACTCAAATACGCTTAGGGCAAGATAATAGTTATGGGCTTGAATTGATGTTAGCAAAAAGTAGAGGTAAGCTTACAGGTTGGATTAGTTATACCCTATCAAAAACAACTAGGCAAGCCAATGGAATAAATAATGATAAAGTTTTTGTGCCTCACTTTGATCGTCGCCACAATGTTTCTCTGACATTCTCTTATGCTTTGGGGAAAAGATGGGTGATTGCTACCAACTACGCTTATATGAGCGGAACACACATTACCGTGCCACAGGGGCAACTTGTGTTGAATAACCGTACTTACAATCTTTATTCAGGGAGAAATAGTTATCAACTACCCAATTTTCACCAATGGGATTTAAATGTGATACTTAAGAGCCGTCAAAGAAAAAAATGGCAAGGGGAGTGGGTATTTGGTGTTACCAATATTTACAACCAGAAAAATACTTCCATGATTTCGCGAAACAAAATTGTTCCTCCCAACCTTACCATTCATAGACCCAATTTTTTCTCCAAGACCTATTTGTTTGGTTGGGTGCCTTCTATCACTTATAATTTTAAATTTTAATGCCATGAAAACCTTAACACAAATCATAACCTACCTATTTTTGCTATGGAGCGTTTGGGGGCTGAGTAGTTGCCAGGAAATAGGAGATGACATAACCATTGAAAACCCCCACTCGACAATTGTAATTGATGCGCTCATTACTGATAACCCCGGGCCATACTTTGTTCAAGTATCCAAAACCAGCGATCAAATCACCACAGGGTGGGTATTTGGTGATGGAACAACTGTACTCGATACGAACTACATACCTGTGACCAATGCTACAGTGATCCTCAGTGATGACAAAGGAAATAGTGAAGTGTTGGTACCTTATAATGCGTTATATCCAAATCGCGATTCTCAAGGAAGACGTTTAACTTTTGCGGCATATGGTTTTTATCAAACATCAGGAGCATTACAGGGAACTTCTGGAACAACTTATACATTGACTATACAAAGCGAAGGTAAAACTTATCAAGCGAGTGCCACTTTACCAGATGCTCCACCCTCATTTCAAGCTAATTATGACACTCAAAAGGTTTTACCTTTAATTTCTTTTAATGAATCTATAGCAAAGGAGGACCATTACATATTTTTTTATGATATAATTCGTGACCGTAGGATTCCTTTAAATCCCATCTTTACTCAGGGGTTTACTTTAAATCTCTGGACGCAATTTACTAGTCAGTTTACACCCATTGATGGCCAAACATTATCATCTTCACAAGAAAATTGGGACATTTATAAGCAAAACTACCTAAAAAATCCTTATGATCCTGATTGCAATTTTTGTCCAGATCGGGTTTGGATAGAAATGCATAAGGTTTCTCAAGAAGCTTATGAGTTTTATCAAACATTAGAAACTCATGACTCCAATATGGCGGGAGTTTTTAGCCCTGCCCTTGCTACGCCTCCTACCAATTTTGACAACGGAGCACTTGGTTTTTTCAAGGCAGCATCTGTACAACGATTGGTGATACCAATCAAAAGATAGCGAAGGTTTTATGTGTTTTAGGACGCTTTTTTTATTTCATCTATTCACTCTTACAATACTAGTATAAAAAAGGAATTGCCTTTGGTTGTTATTATATAAACAATTGATTAGGCTTGACCTACAAAATGTTCAATATTAAAGTGAATTGAAGATGTTAGACTTAGCGAAATTAGAGAACGTACTTGAGCAAAAGTACCATTTATCCCTGAAGGATTTTACAAATGGTCATGAGGACTATTTTTCTATCAAGATAGAAGAATTATCCATAGAGGTTGTAAAAGACGGCAATACATTGATGGCAGGTATTAACCTTGGCGCAATGGATATTGCTACACACGATATACCCCAATTACATGTGGTCATTCACAACCTGAATCAGAGCGACCCCTTACAAGGTTCTATCATACAATTAATAGATATGGATAATTATTTTTATTTAAAATTGCTAGAGCCATTACTACACAATAAGTCAGCAGAGAAAGAAGTTTTTGAGTTAATAGATTATTTAATTGAAATTGGCCAAGACCCTCAGATTTCAGGTGGTGTGGCTGATTATTTGTCGTATGATTAATTAAGGAATAAGCAGGATAGCTTTTCATCATTAGATAAAACAAAGCCCGTTTTGCCAAATAATGAATCAGTTTCTCCAATTTGGCATAAGGGCTAACTCCTTCAATTCCATAGCGCTTGCTCGTCAAGATGCCTTATATTTAACAATGATGAGCTCACGGGACAAGGCTATTTTTTTGGCTTGTGATCTTTCTCCATCAATGTGGTACAGAGGAGCAATATCTGGTGACAAGTGTTTGTTGAAGATGGCTCTGATTCGGGAAATTTTTTCGTGTATAGAGTTTTGGTAGCGACAGGTAAGACTCGCAATGCTTTGCTGAATGAATTGGTGCTTGTTGTGGTATTCCCAGCAAATGGGCAAATACAGGTTTTTCAAATCCTCTTCATAATCAGGCAAGTTGTACAAAGAAATACCTTCGGGGTGTTGCACAAATAACAAGTAGAGTATTTTGCATAAGCTGTTCATTTTTACTTCCACCCGTCCAGATTTTTTAATCAGTATAAATTTAAACTCTTCGTCTATCAATAGAGGAGGAAGGCTAACGAATGTAGGATTTTCTAAATTTTTGGTTTGAGTCTGCATACGGCCTGTGTTTTATAGGTTATAAAATCACAAGCAATTTGTTGATTATACCATTGCTCAAAAACGGTACATGTAACGATTTGATTCTATCCTCATTTCTGAGGATAAGGAGAGTTTTGAAGGTGAGGTTCGGTGGAGCTGCTGTTGGTGTAAGTTGTTGATTAATAGGTTTTTAATAGTGTTTGTAGAGGAAAAGTAAGGGGGGTAATTAAACGTTTCATCCCAATATTCCCGTACCTTGAACAGAAGACAAGTTCCTGGAACCTAACCTGTATAAGAAAGCTTCAGGGCTAGTCAAATGTACAACAATTAAATATTATTAACTTATGCCGAACCTCGGAAAAAAACAAGCGGACAATCTAGTTAAACAAGACGAAATAAAAATGAGGGAAAACGAGAATAATATTGATGCTTCCCCCTACAAGGCAAAACAACAACGTATAAAAAGATTGGAAGCTCTGCTAAGGCAACAAAAAGCTATGGATCAAAGAGTGTATGGGGGGGAAGAAGGAAGATAGCTGGTGACCTGTTGTGTAGGGTGTTCAAAATTAACTTCGTTGGGCGCTGATACATCGGCATTTACAACTTGAGCTTCGCCCTGCGGTTTCAAAAAGCTCCCCACGTTTTTAGAGCTATTCAGTGCTTTAAAAATTGATAGAATCTCAGGTTGTTACATAATATAACCTTTTGAGTTCTATAATAAAAATGGATGTGGCTGAATACCATCAAAAGCCCCTCTTCCATCCCTCGGCCTCGCCCCACATTAACTTCGTTGAGCTCCCGTTGGTCGGTTCCCCGAATGTGGTCGTCCAATTGGGGAGAAACAGTCGCGGAGAAGCTGCTGCGAGTAACATTCCTCCCCAAGGGGAGGTTAGGAGGGGCTTATGTCTTGTCCTGATATATCTTTACAGTACAAATTGTAACGATATGAAAAAGAGTACAAAATATATCCCTTACTCATCCCCCTCCATCGGTTATAGTGAGAGCTTTAAACGCCAGGTGGTGTTCGAAATAGAGCGAGGGTTCTTA
>DMXI01000056.1 GCA_003483885.1 Microscillaceae bacterium | reverse complement strand
CCACCTCAAAATTGATCGTATAAGGCTGCGTCCCCGCCAAATTATCCGAGGCATCTCTTCCCTGTACTCGCAACGTATATGCGCCATTGGCCAAATTCTTTGGGTGAAACTCCACATCGGTTTGGGTAGGACTCGTATTCCAAACCACATTCGGATCACTAAATCTAATCGCCTGATATTCGCAAGTCTCACAAGATTTTAAGGAGATATTTACCCCTGAGGTGTCCTGCAACACCTTGTACTGGTTTTCGTCCCTCAGCCGCACATTAATTATTGGACTGGGCGACACAATCTCTCCATCCATAATCTGACGGCCATCAAACGAAACCTCCAAAATAGGGTTGGCATTGTCCCTTAATACATTGTAGTTCACCTGAAAAATATTGTTTTCATAATACAACTCTGGTACAATCCGAGGGTTTACATACACTGTCAAGGTGTTGGCCCCTACCCGATTCAGGGTTGTCAGGGTCTTTTCAAATCTCACCACCCCCTTGGCTGCCGGAGCCAGAATCTTCACCGAATCTCTCAACACCTCTTGGTTGTTGTTGGTGAGTACAAACCGTACCCATAATGAATCGCTGGCAAATGGCACATTGGTAATATTGCGATACGCAAATGGCAAAGTCAATGGTTCCCCTTCGGGACGATCGGCCACATTGTAAGTGGCTTGCCCCACTGTTTCCACATCAATCAAACCCTCGGGAGTTGGTAAAGCCTCATACGTCACCATCCAACGCTCCAATTGAGCCGGGGTAAAATCAGTGGTATCCTGTACGATCAATTTTAAGCGAATAGAAGGAAAAGTGGCAGCATTCAATACATTCTGCAAATCCAGTTCACTAGGTAAAGCCGACTGCTGAGAAAACACTGGAACTTCTCGCCCCGAATTATCAATCCCAATAATTTGATAAGTGATGATATCGTTGGCATTAGCGCTCATTTGCCCAAACAGCTTACCCCAGTTTTTGGCCGGGCCAATGGGTAATGAAGTAATTTCACCATAAGAAGTGCTACGCACAAAATTGTAGTCCAGAACGATCTTTTCGTCAGTTTGCCCAGTGAGTTTGTTAGATACGACCTCCTGCAAAGCTGCGCCTCCTTTTTGTCCCAAAATAATATAAGGATGACCATTCTCTAAGCTATTGAGTGCTGACAAACTTGCTCCGATGCTTTGTAGTGAGGTTTTGATAGAAGCATCCCAATTATTAAATATTACATTTCCTTTGGTCAGGAGAAGTACATAGTCACCGTTTGGAACCGCATTTAAATAATTTCTCAAGCTCGTGACCTTAGAATTATCGTATACATTGGCCGAAAGTCCAGTGAGAACAGTTGTGCTACTATTTCGTCCACAAGTCTGATTGTCAGCACTCGTCGGAAAAAGCAAATAAGGCTGAAAAGTCCCTTGCTTAAAAGCCATTACAATTACCTGATCACCTGCACAATCATCGGGTCCAATCAAAGGAACACCATTGTAGAGCATTTGGGTGAGTGGGCTGGAAGCAGTGCTGCCTGCGGTATTGACCAACACCCGGGTATCTATCGTTTTGAACTTCCAGCGTTGGTTGGTTCGGTCTATCTCCAAATCGCCTGAAATGATATCTTTTTCAAATTGAGGAAATTCACTTTGCGACCAGCCTTCGGGGCTGTCTTTGATGTAGGTAAACGACCGATTTACCCACAACGTGGTAGGAGTTGGATTCCCAATTTGATCTGCGTAGTTAATCCGCCAATAATACACGGTGCTGTCTTGGCCACTGTCGCCAGGAAGCAAGTTAGAACTCCAATTAAGTAAGACATTGGGTTCAATAAAAATCGTTTGTTTGCCTGGTCCATCAAACGTGCTTAGCGTATCTATTTCACAGACAAATCGTCGGCCATCATTGGTGAGCGACCCTGAAAAAGCGGTAAAATCAACTGGAATTTGGTTGGCAATGCTAAAATCCAAGGGAATCAGAGGGATTGCTCCCTGGTTTTGAAACAAGGCTTCAGTTTCGGCAATATTATTGGTTTCACTCACTTCTTCAATGGCATTGAGATAATCTATATGTACTTTGATTTTGTTGAGTCCGCTACCATTTCGGTCAGGATCTCGCCTCACTGTAAAAGAGATGGTATCCTGTACATTGATGGGGTTATAGTCCTGACCGTTGGTATACAAAGCCGAAGAGCCATCAGCAAAAGTGCGCTCTACGGAAATCCGAAAGGGTTGTGCATCTTTGATACCCACATTGGTTACCACGATATTGACTTGAAAAGAGTCGGTGACTGCAGTAATAGGATTACCATCAAAGGACTTCAATGAAACAAAATCGTTGGAGGTAAAGTAATCGGGTTTGTTGCCCCGGCCCAACTTGATGGCGGGATCACCTTGTAATAACATTTGTTGATCTACCGTTACAAACGCCAAATCATTTTTATCGGATTGCAGCCTGATTACTTCTCTAATGATCTCTCCGATTGGTTTTCCTACAAAGTTCGGATTATTGAAAGCCACAGCGTAAAAACGCGTAGAATACGATCTTAACGGTATGGTAAAACCTGTAAGTGTATGGGCTAAAAAGCCTATTGCGCCTCGGTCTGCGGTATTGACCCAATCTTCCGAAAGCGACCTGTTGTTTTGGATTGCCCTACTTCTACCTCCACCAAATATATCGGCTAATTGGCAACCATTGGCCACAATCATAGGGTACTTGCCTTTATTCCGATATCCTTCTATGTCATCTGACACAAATCCTACTTCCAAATCAGTCACGCCAATGGCCGAGTGTCCAAAGAAAGTAATCACTCCTACCCCTTGATTAACTAGTTCCGAAATGTTGATGACTTCTATTGGTTGCGAAGTGTTTTTGGAAACGGTAGTAAATACTGGAGTCAACAAACCATCAGAAGCTAACTGAGCGAGCCTATCTACATAAGCCCTTAGTAATGTCTGTTCTTTTGTGGTATTGCCTCCACTCAAATGTAAAAAATTCTTCTGCCAAATAGCCTCTCCGTCTAGCGCCTCATGTTCTTTTACTTTATTTAAATAACTGATCACATCAGCAGACTTATTCACACTCAACCTCCCAGTGGGAATAGCAGGAATCTGGGAGTTAGAAGTAATGATGTTGGTTGTGAATAAAACATCAGAGGGAGGATAACCAAAAGGGGGGATCAAATCCTTTCCTCGAATGGCAGCACTTATCCGAGCATTGGTGTTATTGATGGAAAATCCTTTCCCAATTAAAAACAGAAAACGAGGGCTGCCATTGTTGAACATATACCTCGCAAAGTTTCTAATCGCTAACGGACTATACTCGCCATAATTGAACTGATCGTACAACTGCTGGACATTGATCGTGAGCGTATCATAGCTCCCCCCCTGAGCCGTTGCCCGAT
>DMXI01000428.1 GCA_003483885.1 Microscillaceae bacterium | reverse complement strand
TTACTTATGGCAAATATCAAGTGACTGATCACTTGATTGCTGCAAATGGCTATAAACGACCAATGACCTGCGAACAGCAGGATGAGCTAATGCGAAAGTTGATCAAAATGTATGAAGCCATGGGTGGCAAATACGAATTTACTTATCGCAGAGGCATTTGGCTTCATAAAACAAACTTAGTCATAGCCATGCATTTTGCACCCTATGGCACTATTAAGTATTTGGAAGGAGGTGAAGACTTCTCCAATGATTTGATTTCAGTAAGTACTTTGCTGAAACGTTATGAAGATGTAAACTTGTATAAGGTAAAAGCCTTGCAATAAAGTTATTAGCACTATAAAAGTGTTAATGCTACCTAACACGAAGAATAAACAGTTTTAGAAATATGAAAGCGCGGTATTAGATACTGCGCTTTTTTGCTTTTGGGGTAGTTATGAATAATCCCAATTCGCTACCGCTACAATCACTCTTACATATTCACAACTGAAAGTCTTCTAATATTGCTTACTCGACTAGAGCTAAGTGCCTGCACTTTCACTGCATGTCTCTTAGCGAGTGGCCATTATTCTAGGTTCTCTGGTTTGTTTTTGATGAAAACAGATGGACGGGTTTTCGTAAAGGTTTTATAATTTGAGGTACATAAAATCAAAGCCTTGGCGGGTTACAATGTACTTTGATGTGCAGGTGTTCAATATCCTAAAAGTGTGGGTATATCTTTTCCTAAATGTTTTGGCATCCAAAAATATTTGTGCTGTAAGTGATGAGTCACTAAATGCGATCGACTCAAAATCGGCTAGAATTGCCAATAATTGTGCTAAATACAGGTTTTTAAGCATTTGTGCTGTACATGTACAAGGTTATGAAGGTTTATTTTCTTGGTGATGATGGTCTTTATTTACCTTATCAATAAAAGCCCATAAATTATTGGCGGTAATGATGAGTAAACAAACAAATGATATGATTTCAAATAAGTCCATTGTGTAAGAGTTTTTAATTAAAACATAAATAAAAAAGCCACTTTTCCTGAGTGTTTTTGCACGAGAAAAAGTGGCTTTTGCCAATTATTGAGCCCTAAATGTAGGACAAGATATTTACATTTACATCCTCAAAAGTGAGGATATTTAATCACATTATAGCGATTATTTCTGGATAGCTGTCATATTTATATATAGTGTCGGTTTGTCAGGTTATGTGACAAATCTGCGCATCTTTTTCTTCCCTTTTTAGTATTAGCTACTTAAAAGTGCTTGGTTCACAATTTGTGAATACTTCTATAAATGTGTAAATTTCATTGTTACCCATACACATTATATTGACCGGTATTACTTTTTAAATTGATTAGTCACTAACAACCCTAATCTGTGAACGCTTTGAACTTTAGTAACTACACGATAAAAGCCCAGGAGGTTATTCAGAAATCTACCCAAATCGCTACCGGGCATTCGCATCAGGTAATCGAGAATGGACATTTGCTGAAGGCAATTCTAGAGGATGACGAAAATTTATCAAACTTTATTTTACGCAAACTGAATGCAAACCCTGCTTATCTGAGAACTAAATTGGATGAGGTGATAGAGAGCTACCCCAAAGCTCAGGGGTCGCTGTATTTGTCTAACGACATTGTGCATTCATTTCAAAAAGCAGAAGCTTATGCCGATGAAATGAAAGACGAATACATTGCCATTGAGCATATTTGGCTGGGTATGTTAGCTGGAACCGATAAAGTTTCTTCGTTGCTCAAAGACGTGGGTTTTAGTGAAGAATACCTCATCAAAGCCATTCAGGAGTTACGTGGCAATGAAAAAGTAAGTGACCCTAATGCCGAAGCCAAATATCAATCTCTGGAAAGATATTCCAAAAACTTAAACGAACTGGCCAAAGCAGGTAAGCTAGACCCAGTGATTGGACGCGACGACGAAATCCGTCGCTTGTTGCAGATTTTGTCGCGGCGTACCAAAAACAACCCTATTTTGTTAGGAGAACCAGGTGTGGGTAAAACTGCTATTGCCGAAGGGTTGGCCCAAAGAATTGTCATTGGCGACGTGCCCGAAAATCTAAAGTCTAAAACCATTGTTTCCCTGGATATGGGCTTACTGGTAGCAGGTGCCAAATATAAAGGAGAGTTTGAGGAAAGGCTCAAAGCGGTGATCAAAGAAGTGGTAGACTCAGAGGGAGAAATTATCCTGTTTATAGATGAAATTCATACCCTGATTGGGGCAGGCAGCAGCGGAGAAGGAGCGATGGATGCCGCTAACTTATTGAAGCCAGCCCTGGCCCGAGGTGAGTTACACGCCATTGGGGCCACCACTCTAAAAGAATATCAACAATACATTGAGAAAGACAAGGCTCTGGAGCGTCGTTTTCAGACGGTAATGGTAGACGAGCCAGATGTACAAGATGCCATTTCTATTTTACGGGGACTCAAAGAGCGCTATGAAATCCATCATGGCGTGCATATCAAAGATGATGCGATTATTACTGCCGTAGAACTTTCGCATCGTTATATTTCAGACCGTTTCTTGCCCGATAAAGCCATTGATTTGATGGACGAAGCTTCGGCCAAATTGAGAATTGAGATAGACTCTATGCCCGAAGAGCTTGACGAAGTCAATCGCAAGGTGATGCAGTTAGAAATTGAGCGGGAAGCTATCCGACGTGAAGATGATCGGGAAAAGGAAGAACAACTTTCTAAAGAAATCACAGATTTGCAAGCCAAGCGCGATGAGTTACGCACCAAATGGCGCAGTGAAAAAAGCTTGATTGAAAGTATTCATAAGGAAAAAGAAAATATAGAGCGCTATAAGCTCGAGGCTGAACAAGCCGAACGTCAACACGATTATGGCAAGGTGGCAGAGCTGCGTTATGGTAAAATCAAAGAGAGCGAAGACCGTTTGGCGCAGTTGCAGCAAGAAATGCAAGAAGCACCCGATAACTCCATGGTAAAAGAAGAAGTCACCAGTGAAGACATTGCCGAAGTGGTGGCCAAATGGACAGGGGTTCCGGTTTCTAAGATTATGCAAAGCGAGCGTGACAAGCTATTGCAGCTAGAAGATGAACTGGCAAAACGCGTAGCTGGACAAGCTCAAGCGATTAAAGTGATTTCGGATGCGGTGCGCCGTAGTCGAGCGGGTTTGCAAGACCCCAAACGCCCCATTGGTTCCTTTATATTTATCGGAAGCTCAGGTGTAGGGAAAACTGAATTAGCTAAAGCTTTAGCCGAATTTTTATTCAATGATGAAAATGCCATGGTACGCATCGATATGTCGGAGTACCAGGAACAGCATGCGGTGAGCCGTTTGATTGGAGCACCTCCCGGTTATGTAGGTTATGACGAAGGCGGCCAGTTGACCGAAGCAGTAAGACGCAAACCTTATTCGGTGATCTTGCTGGACGAGTTTGAAAAAGCCCATCCCGATGTATTCAATATTTTATTGCAAGTGTTGGACGAAGGTCGTCTCACGGATAGCAAAGGACGGGTGGCCAACTTCCGTAATACGATCATTATCATGACCTCTAACGTGGGTTCGGAAATGATTCACAAAAACTTTGAGGAAATCACGCTGGAGACCGAGTTTGACATTATGGAAAACACCAAAGAAGACATCGTTGATATGCTCAAGCAGGGGGTAAGGCCCGAGTTTTTGAACCGTATCGACGAAGTGGTGCTATTCCGTCAGCTTTCGCCACGTGATATGGTACAGATTTCCAAAATTCAATTCCGACAAATACAGAAACAATTGGCCGAAAATGGCATTAATCTGGAAGCTACTGATGATGTATTGCGCACCTTTGCGGAAATGGGATTCCAGCGGGAGTTTGGAGCCCGACCTTTGAAACGAGTACTTCAAAAACGCCTGCTCAATGACCTTTCTAAAGAAATATTGGCGGGTAAGATTCGTAAAGATTCAGTCATTGCGATTACGCTAGACGAATACGATCGGGTGCAGTTTGTCAATTTAGATGATATTGAGATTGATCGGGGGTAGTAACATCTTATGCATTGCGAAACCTCGTTCTGCTTAGTTTGAGCACAGCGATAACTAAGCAGGGTAAATGAAGCGACAAGTTTGGAACTTGTCTCATTTTGAAAAAATGACTTTATACCTCACAAAAGCCGTTTAAAGCACTAAAATGAATGTTTTAGAGCAGATGTAAAGTAATCATTTCGTTTTTGTCAAAACGAGTTCAGTTACAAACTGAACCTTATATCAAAGCCGTAGTTCGGAAACTACGGCCAACAATGGAAAAGCTGCGTAACTTCTGTAATCTAATGAAATACGTCCACACCAACATCATTAGCAAAGACTGGCGGAAACTGGCCGATTTTTATATCAAAGTTTTTGCGTGTGTGCTTGTGCCTCCCGAAAGAAACCAAGCAGGAGAGTGGCTATCCCAAGGAACAGGGGTGCCCAATGCCAGTTTGAAAGGTGCTCACTTGCGATTGCCTGGTTATGGAGACAATGGCCCTACCCTGGAAATTTATCAATATGGCAATACCGAAGATTTAGCCGAAATAAACCCAAATACCCGAGGGTTTGGCCACATCGCCTTTGAGGTAGCAGATGTCGCTGAAGTATTGGCCGATTTAGAAGCAAACGGAGGACGTAGTAACGGTGAGGTAACAACGAAGCCAGTAGAAGGAGTAGGAGAGATCACTTTTGTATATGCCCGTGATCCTGATGGTAATTTGATTGAATTGCAGCATTGGGATAGAATCTAGCAATACCTCTTTTCCTTTTCACGAAAAAATAGTAAGTTTTGTGTACCAATTAAACACAAAACAATTATGGAATTTACTCTCTGGCTATCATTTTTAGGAACCGCGGCTGTTTTGGCGATTACCCCTGGCCCAAGTGTATTATTAGCTACCGCCAATAGTATGAAATATGGCACCAAAAGAACTTTAGGGACAATTCTGGGCGATCTGTCAGCCAATCTCTGTCAAATGGTTTTAGCTTCATTAGGACTTGCTTCTATTGTAGTATCTTCAGGAGAACTTTTTCAAGTGATTAAATGGTGTGGAGTGGCTTATCTCATCTATATGGGTATCAATAAGATTTTGACTAAACCTCAAATTGACTTGTCGATTGCCAACGAGCAAGAAGGTAACAGAGGAAGGGGTTTTGGTAAATTATACCTTGAAGGATTTTTAATGTCGGCTGCCAATCCCAAAGCCATTGTGTTTTTTGCTGCTTTGTTTCCCCTTTTCATTGTAAGCAATGCTCCTTTTTTGCCACAGGTCGTTATTATGGCGATTACCTATCTGGCGGTTGATGGTTTGTCATTATTGATTTATGCGCAATTTGCAGAAAGGCTCAAGCTATATCTTGAAAACCAGGAGAAGGTACATTTACAAAACAGAATTGTGGGAGTGTTATTAATTTTCAGTGGATTAATGTTGTCTTTGGTTAGAAGGTCAAGTAATTGATGATGCCCGAATCAGATGACGTATCTACAAACCTGCTGGAAGGTAGGAAAAAGGATGGATAAGATTACTGGATAGGAGTTTTATAAGGAATTTTAAAACATAAATTCAGTCCACGTTGTTTCATTTCTTGATATAGCTGCTCTTCGCTTTGCTGAAAATCCAAATGAGGGTGGCTATGCTCAATCTTTTCATCAAACCAGTGATATATGCTCCACAACTCTTCTATACCTATCAACACTATATTATTCTCTACTTTTTGCAAAATAGTATCAAAACTCAAATCTTGATCATAGGTCTGTTCTTGTAAGTATTTTCGATAAGCGTGCGCAGATTTTTCTTTCAACATTTCACCACAGCAATCTTTGGCTAGTTGTTGATTAAGTTTGAAAACATATAATTCTTGTCCCATCTTTTCGAAATACTTATCTTATACTACTAAACATTTGTTTGGTTGTGGAGACATCATAGCCGTCAAAATAAGGGTTTTCTCTTCCTATTTTAAGATTTAATCTTTTAAAAAATGACTTCATCGCCTCGGTTTGTGTCTCACAAGCGGATCGAGACCTCGAGTAAGTGAAGTTTAAGGACGCTGTCGGTTCGTGGGGACACCGAACCGAGGCGGAAAGAAGTAATTTTTACTTAGCAGGAAGGCTATAGTGGAGACACAAACCGAGGCTATTTCGCGCTGTTGGCCGTGTCTTCAAGATCAACTTTGGCCAAATGTCTAAATAGTTTAAGACTCTTTACAAACTAATGATTTTGGTGTGTAAGAATCAAATCTCACCTACGACGAATAATATAAATTTACAATACTAACTACCTGTTTATATGAACATTGATAACACTTTTACCCTTAAAGATGGAAGAAAACTAGGGTATGCCGAACACGGCGATTTAGCTGGATTTCCAGTGTTTGGTTTGCATGGCACACCTGGTTCTCGGGTGTGGTTTACCGAAGAGGACGAAACGCTCCAAAAGCTCAACATTCGATTTGTTACCACCGACCGACCAGGGTATGGAATCTCCGACCTGTATCCTGATCGTAAAATTATTGATTATGCTCAAGACATTGCTCAGCTGGCAGATCATTTAAGTATAGATAAGTTTTCGGTAATGGGAGTTTCAGGCGGAGGTATTTTTGCGGCAACTTGTGCCCATGAGCTACCCACACGAGTAATAAAAGCTGGTCTGATTTCTACTACCGACGAATTTGAAAAGGGACGTCCACCTAAAGAAATGAGTCGTGAAAACCGTACAGCATTTAATTTAGCCAGAAGACTTCCCTGGTTGTTGAAGTTTGTCTTTTGGCAGCAAAAAAAGATGCTGGATCGACACCCTGATAAGTATATTGCGGGTGTACGTAAAAATATAGGACATTTGTGCCCCTCAGATCAAGCCGTAATGAAACAAGAAGGTATTGCCGAAACAATGCTGGAGCACATGCGGGAAGCTTTACGTCCAGGAGTAGAAGGCATAGTGTCAGAAGCTAAATTGGCTACTGGCAAATGGGGGTTCGACGTAGCAAATATTCAGGTTCCAGTAGAAGTATGGCATGGCACTGCTGATACCATGGCACCCGTTAGTGCCATCGAGCAATTGGCCACTAAAATTCCTCATAGTCAGACTCATTTCATCCAAGACAAAGGACATTTCTTAACCGAGGATTTAGGGCTTTGGGAAGAGATATTGTCCTCCTTGAAAGCATAGCCTGCGTTTTATTTAGTAAAAGACTTTATTATTTTACATAATCATCTAACGAATGGGTTGGAAGTAAAAGCCCAACCCCCTAAACAATGACGATTATGTATATGGCCAAAAGTGTAGAAGAGTACCTCGAGCATCACCGCGGACAAAGAGAAGTACTGGAAATGCTCCGGGAAATTATTTTAGAAACTGAATTGGAAGAAACCCTCAAATGGGGGGCGCCTACTTATGTACTAGAGGGCAAACATGTAGTGGGGTTGGGTGCTTTTAAGGCATATGTGGGCTTGTGGTTTCATCAGGGAGTATTTCTCAAAGACGAAGCCGGTGTATTAATCAATGCTCAAGAAGGCAAAACCAAAGCCCTGCGGCAGTGGCGTTTTCAATCTAAGGAAGAGGTGAATGCAAAAAAAGTAAAGGCTTATGTATTGGAAGCCATCGAAAACCAGAAGCAAGGGCGTGAGATATTACCTGAGAAAAAGAAACCTTTGGAGATTCCACCTGAACTAGAGGAAGCCTTTGGGCAGAATAATACGTTAGCTGTCGCTTTTGAAAAGTTGAATTTGACTAAAAGACGGGAGTTTGCCGAATACATAGCCGAAGCGAAGCGAGCCACTACTAAAGCTACTCGATTAGAAAAAATCATCCCTATGATTTTAGAAGGAGTAGGGTTGAATGATAAATACCGTGGGTAGTTAGTATAACTCTGTTAAGTCTTTGTATAAAAAAAAGAAATTTTTATAGAAATTGAGAGTTATAGTATGAGGTAAAATTGACTAAATCAAAAACACTATTTTATGAAAGTAACAACAACCTTACGAACAATGACATTTGCGTTATTTTGTGCTTGTATCACCTTTGCTCTCCACGCTACGCCTAATCATTCCAAGTCCAACGCCGTCAAATACTATTATGTATTGGCTCCCAGTGGACTCAATCTACGTCAAACGGCTAGTACTTCTTCCAAAAAGATCGCTCGTTTGCCTTATGGAGCTCAGGTAAATTATTTGGCAGGAGTGCCCTCTCAAATGATTATGGTAGACAATATCAAAGGAGGGATGGCCAAGGTAAGCTACCAAGGCAAAGTAGGTTATGTATTTGAAGGCTACCTTTCGAAGTTTGTCGCACCCAAAAAATACATCGAGGTAAAAAAATATGCCCAAATCTTACGAAAAAGTGGACTACAAGTTATGACTGAGACTGGTAATAAGGATTACGATGGATATCAGCAATTCAATAATGCTATTCACATTCCTACTCAAAGCTGGACTGAAGCTTTTATTGTGGCCAAACAATTGTTTGGGATTCCGGCCAAGTTACATTTTCCAGATAGAGGTAGTGCAGTCAAGCAAAAGATTGACAACCCCGATAAAAAATCATACGCCTGGACTGACCAAATGGTGGTCAATCGTACCAGCAATGGCCAACTAAAATCCATTGAGTATAATTATAGAGCCGAAGGAGGGGGGAGCTATGTAGTTATTATGCGTTCCAAAAACATGAACGGCTTTATATTGGCCCAAAACCAAGTAGCAGATTAATCCAGGCTTGTTGGGTGTTTAAGCATTGCTACACCAACAAGCCAAGAATAAAACATTATATTTGTTGGCACCGACCTAGGTTGGTGCCTTTTTTTAGGGAGGATTCAATAAATAGTCTCCCCATTAGAGCTAGTTATTTTGCGGATAGATGAGGCTATTTTTTGCGCCCATAGTAGCACTACGGGTAATAAAAATAACGAAATATATGCGTGAAATAATGGCTATCAATTGGGTATGTTATTTTTTGGGTACTCCCTTATTCCTGATTTTTAACTCTTTGGAGTGTATGCGTTGGATCAAAAAATACTGGAAACACATCATTGCTTTTAGTTTACCTATACAGGTATTGGTGGTACAATGGCTAGCCTCTGATCCGGAGTCGCTGGAGCGTTGGTATACCTATGGTTTTTATGGTTGGCTGAGCAAAACCCTGCGTCTTATGTTTGGGTTTATGCCTTTTGCCTTTGGGCAAATTGTGTTTTATACCCTGGTATTTTTGGCTACTTATTGGTTTTTAAGGCAAGTTTGGAAGCGCATTCGCAAAAAGATTACCTGGAAAAAGTTTTTGAGTAGCGTAGCCCTGCATGGCTTGTTTGGCGTTTCATTGTTTTACTTTCTGTTTATGGTATTTTGGGGGCTCAACTATCACCGTCCAAGCATTATCAAAGCAGTAAAGTTAGAAGTCAAGAAAATATCTCCCCAAGAATTAGAGCAAATGTGTGACCGCCTAATTGAGCTCACTAATGCTAGCCGAGATGCAGTTACTGAAGACACCACCAAGGCCATTCAGTTTAAAATGAATCACCGCCAAATGCGGGAAGAAGCGGTGAAAGGCTATGAAAATTTTGCCAAAGTATTTCCTCAATACCAATATGAATACTGGTCGGTTAAGAGTGTTTTTGTACCCCAACTGATGTCTTTGTTTGGCAATGGAGGTATCTATTTTCCCTTTACTGGAGAAGCCAATGTAAATATGGACATGCCTGACTTTTTGCTACCAGCCACCATTTGCCACGAAATGGCCCACCAAATTGGCATAGCCTCCGAAACCGAGGCCAATTATATGGCTTATATGACTACTCAGTATCACCCTTCGCCCGTGTTTCAGTATTCGGGCAATGTGCTGGCGGTGCGTTATGCCATGAGTGCTTTGAGCTATACCGACTCTACCGCTTTTAAACGATTGCGTAAAAAGTTAAGTCCTGGGTTTTTGCATGACCTACGAGCCAATCGCAAATACTGGGATCAATTCCAAAACCCACTAGAACCACTTTCTCGAGCCTTTTATGACCTATTTCTCAAAGCCAATTCCCAGCGGGAAGGCATCAAAAGTTATGGCCTGATGATTCACCTCATTATGGGAGAGTTTCGCAAAAATGGATTGAGGTACGAAGTGGAGAAAGATGTGAAGCAGGAATGAAGATGAATTACGACACTTTTTGGAAAATTGTAGAGTGTGTTCAACCTCTTAACAAGCAAGTAAACCACCTTAAACAAAGTGGCCGTTTAGTGACAGAGTTTTTAATACTTACGCTGCAACAATACAGCGAAGAAGAAATCATCGATTACGAGCGGATTTTTAATGAGATGAAGACGATAATTTGGACGAGAAGCACGCGTCAGGTTGGAGAGTTGCTGTTTGCAGGTCTATCAGGCGATGGTTTTGAGTGGCTTTGCGCTCGGTTAATTTATCAAGGCAAACAAGAGTATGAAAACTATCTGGAAAACCCTGATAATTTAGCCGATTACCTTGCTCAAAATCCAGAAGTATACATGCTCGATGGCGAAGGTTTTGATGACTTGGCAGATAGAGCCTTCATAGCTAAAAGGGACAGTAATGGTCAACCGATTGATTATGAGAAGATTCCATCGCAGATTCATTGGCTTAATTTTGAGGATGATTTTGACTTTTATGAACAGTACGAGAGACAAGAACTGCTCGAGAAGTTTCCCAAACTATGGAAAATCTATGGATGGGAAGAAGGAGAGTTTGACGATTAGCTTTTCTTTTTACTAATTGCAAATATTACCAAAAAAGATAATAATCCTGCACCTAAGGCAATGGCTAGTGTAGACAAAGATATTGTTTGCTTCTCAGCTACTTTGTCGACAGGCTTTTCTCTTATGGTGAATGTTGCAGTTGGATCAGGAGAATTTTCGTAATACTTTTTTGCAAACTCTTCTTCGGGGTTTTTACCTTCTTTAATCCAAGTAACCTCATCATTTCTAATTTGCTGGTAAAGCTGTTGGGCTTGCTCTAAATAATCTTTGTAAAGTTGATTGAGCTTATACTCAGTACTTTCCAGGCTGTTTATGTTGATATCATCCTTTGGGTTAAGGTAAGGACTCACTGATATTCTCTTCAAATAGCGAGTTTTGCTATTTTTTGATTTTACTAAGGTTGCTGCTTTTTTGTAAGCCAAAGAAGCCAGCAATGTTCCATCATAACTTTCATGAAGAAACTCTCCCTCTAACAAATCTCCCAAAGCCTCAAATAAAATAGGTGAATCTTGGTTTCCAAACTTGATCATACCCATCACCCCTTTGATAGCAGCCTTAGGATCAAATTTTTGTTTCATTTTGCGTTTTACAAACCAATAATAGTTACGCTCTTCAGCAAAATCTAGAGTATCCAAGGGTAGGGGCATTTTACCGTTTCGCACTTTGGTCAGTGCATACTCTACCAAGTATTTTTGATAAACTTCTCGTCCAAAATGTGCATTGGGATTGATTTTGATAGCCTTGTCGATGTATTGTAGACCTTTTTGATATTGCTTGTAGTGAATATAAAAAGTCCCCAAATTGGCATAAGTTTCATATTGTCCGGGGTGTAGCGTTTCTTTTTGGAGCATCAATTCAATAGCCTTGGCGTGGTTGCCAATTTTATCATAAGCTACTGCCAAATCATCGTAATAATTCCATTGCTTAGGGATAGCCTTTAGCTTGGCTTCTCGATCTTTAATGCGCCATTGGTAAAATTCAGGGGAGTGGCGTAAAAATTTACCTGAAATAATTTCAAGGGTATTAGGAAAACGTTGGCGTTCCATTTCTATAGTGTCTTCGTCCCAAATGCAGGCCAGGCTAATAAAGCTGAAAGTAGTGAGGCAGAGTAAAATGGAATATTTTTTCATGGAGGTAAATTGAATCACTTGTGTAACTAAAACGTTAGTTAATATATCGTAAAATAAATTCAAAACCAAGAAGACTTCTCCCAACTTTTAAATCAACACTATGAAAACCTACATTTATCTAATACTATTATGGCTTTTGCCGCTCCTGAGCATAGGGCAAGACTTTCAGTTGCCTGTACCAAAGAAACCCCAACCCATACGCAAAATTGTGCGGAAAAGTAAGCGCTTTAAAAAGGCGTATGAAATACTCGTCAAGCATCAAGTGGCAATTAAAAAGGCTATGGGGGTAGAAAAATTCAATCCAGTTTTATATGTTGAAATACCCCTGATACATTTTAACCGAAGTGATTTTGAAAAACTGATGCAAAAGACCAAAATCAACGAGTTGAACAAGGTATTGAGGCTATGGAAAGAGCAATTATTGCCTGAATCGGTGCAGAAAATGGCCATTATGATTTATGCTGACTATTCTGTCTCTTTTTGTGTGCAACGCACTGCGCCTGATACCTACGAACATATTGACCATCACGTGATTTTTGGCTACAAAAAGGAGCACAAAGGCTTTGGGCAACGTGCTAATAAAATCTTATACCTCAAAAAACTTAAACCAGGAGGTGTGTATTTAATAGAGCAGCGATTTTGGTATGAAGATTAAATAACATCATTGGTGGTTATAAAGAAAAGTGTTTGCTTTGTATTTGATTATCAAACCATTATAAAATGAAACTCCGCAAAGCTACTCCCCAGGATTTAACGGCCATTCTAGAGCTATTTAAAACCACTGTAACCACAATAAATCGTCAGGATTATACGCCTGAGCAAATAGCGGCCTGGGTCCAATCTACCAAAAATCAGGAGCGTTGGCAGCAACGCGTGGAGCAACAGTTTTTCCTGCTAGTTGAGGCGCGCGATCAGTTGGTCGGTTTTGGTTCTATCACTGCTACCGGGTATTTAGATCTACTCTATGTGCATCCTGATTTTCAGCGAATGGGTATTGCTCAAACCTTACTCGAAGCCTTGACGAGTTATGCCGAAGGCCAACAAGCCATCGCTATTACTTCGGATGTAAGTATTACTGCTCGTCCGTTTTTTGAAAAGAATGGCTTTTTGGTGCTTCAAAAGCAAGAAAATGAGCGACAAGGGCAAATTTTGGTCAACTACAAAATGGAAAAACAACTTTAGCAATGAATGTATTACTCTCTCTGGTATGCATTTGTAATGCGATGTTGTAACATTCTCAGAAGTTGTTGGTAGCGCTTCGTTCAAACACCAACGATGGACAAACAGATAAAATAAGCCTTAGAAACTAATCTTACAATTGGGCAGAAGTTTCTGAGCCTCGGCTTTGGCTTGTTCATCTTTTTTGATCGGATTTCCTTCCAAGTTAAGAGTCTTCAGTTTGGGCAAATTTTTCAAGCTCTGAGGCAACCTCGCGATTCTATTGTTGCGTAGATTTAGGCGTTTTAGTTTAGTAAGCTGCGCAATTTCTTCAGGCAATTGCTCAATTTTATTAAAGGATAAATCTATATTATCAAGCTCGGCCAATTGGAGCAATTGAGATGGAAATTCCGTAAATTTATTTTTTCGGAGCGAGAGTACATAGAGTTTGTGCAATTGCTCAAAAGCATTTGGCAACTGTGAAAGACTATTGTCATTGAGATAGAGTATCTTCAAGTGAGCGTATTTGCTGATACTTTCGCTGAGCTTGTCTAACTTGAGGCCTACCAGTCTCAACACCGAACCTTTGATTTCTTGTTGGCAAACTTCCAAAAACGAATTGGGGTATCTCAAGCAAAACCGCTTGCCGCGATCAGTAATGCGGAAAAAACGAATGCCTAATTCATTGGGGTCTATTTCGGCGTGGGCGCTAATGTTTTCCAAATAAGTACTAATAGCATCTTCGCTGGGGTCGTTATAGTAATTTTTAGCGTTGGTCTTTAGATGGATAAATAAGTTAGAACTGAGGTGTTTCTCCAGTACCTTTTCGGTCAGGTTTCTTATTTTAAGGTTACGATTCCACAAGTACAACAAGAGCAAATCATAAAAAAATGAAGGGTGAATACCACCACCCATGGCCATCTCCAAACCTAATTCTTGATTATTTTCTTCGTGACTTTGCAGCAAATCGCCCAGATTTTTGGCCATTTGCAAAGTCGCTGGGTCGTTTTTGGCTAGGTAATGCTCCTCAATATTGTGCAGGTAGTCTTTGAGTCGGCCTTGCGCCACAATCGGGATACCCATGGCCAACGCTTTGTCGAGTTTTTTCTTAGGATTTTCGCCCACTACCAGGTGAGTAGTAGTTTTTTTCAGGCGATCATCTATCACAATATTGCTATCCTCCAGGCGTGTATCCAGATCTTCGGTGTCAAAGCTGTTAATCTTACCGGCCAGATGAACGTGAATTTTGGTTTGGCCTACTTGTTCAAAAGGATTAGATTCTTTATCCAACAAATAAGAAAGGGTATTTAACCGAATCACCTGATTTGGAGAGTTAAGCCCTTGTACTATGGCGGAGTAATTGGCTATTTTTTCGGCTTCATCCATTTCTCCCATAAAAATATGGAAATACAAACGCCTTAAGTCATCATCATAGTCTCGGTTCTGAAACTGTTTCAACAAAGCCCCAATGGTTTTTTGCTTTTGCCCCAAATTATTATAAAAAGGATTAGAACCTAAATGAAGTTTGGTTACATTGAGCAAGGCAAAGTCGCCAGGCAAACGACCAATGTTATTATTGGTCAAAATAAGCTGTTTTAGGTTGTTTAGTTGCCCAATATTAGAAGGAATGGCTTCTATTTGGTTATTCTCTAAGTTGAGTACTTCCAGCTCGGTTAGCTTGTGAATATTGGCAGGTACTGCTTTGAGTTTGCAATTATGTAAATACAACTCCTTTAGCTTTTCCAACTTTTGAAGCGAAGCCGGAATACGGGTAATGGGGTTATATGAAAGATTGAGTACTTTGAGGTTTTTGAACTCAAATAAAAACTCGGGTACTTTGGCCGAACGGGTATGCAGCAAATGCAATGTATGAAGGCGAGAAAGTGAGAGGAGGCTTTCGGGAAAATTCTTGAAAGAGTGGTTGTGCAAATGTAACACTTCCAGGTTTTGCAATTGAGCAATTTCTTCCAAAGGCAAATCTTTTTGATATCTCAGTATCAATTCCGTTACCTCTAAAGGTGATTTTAAAGCTTGTTCTAGGTTATAAAATTGTTGTTTTGTCATAATTGCAGTGGGCAAACATAAGCAAGGTTTGCTAAAACTTCAATATAGAATATTCGCCAATACTGTGGCAAATAATTATTGCTTATTTTTTGTATCTATAATAATTGTAACGGGGCCGTCATTCAACAATTGAACTTTCATGTCTGCGCCGAATTCCCCGGTTTGAATAGGTTTACCTAAAGAGGTTTCCATTGCCTGAATAAAATTCTCGTATATGGGAATGGCTACTTCGGGCCGAGCCGCTTTGATGTAAGAAGGTCGGTTTCCTTTTTTGGTACTGGCTTGTAGGGTAAATTGACTAATCAATAAAATGTCACCCGAGACATCGCCCAATGCTAGATTCATTTTTCCTTCTTCGTCGCCAAAAATACGAAAATTCACGATTTTTTTGACCAGCCATTGCGTATCTTCCTCAGTATCATCAGTAGCAATGCCCAATAAAATCAGCAATCCTTGCTGGATAGCACCTTTTACTTCTTGCTCAATGGTTACAGATGCTTCGGATACTCTTTGAATGACAGCGATCATTTGTTGAAATGAATATTTTGGTGAAGTGCCAAATTTATGTATACTCACATAAAATAACAATGAAAATCAACGGATTAGCCAACAGAATGCATGAGTAAAAAGATTTTGTTCTTGATTCTTTGCTCGTTTTTTTTGCTAGCCTTGGCAGGTCTCTGGTACTTTGAGCAAACTCAGCCTTCGGTAAACTATGACCAGTGTGAGTTATGCGACGGGAGGCAGTATGAGGCCGCTTATGACTATTTTCAAGGGCAACAGGAAAACTATCAGGTAAAATTTCCTTTTCATAGTCGAGTGCTAGTACCTTGGCTAGCGGCTCAGTTTTCTTTCAAAAGCCCCAAACAAGCCTTTGTAATCATACTATGGGGTTGTACACTCCTAACCGTTCTTTGGTTGGTGTTGAGTTGGCATTGGCTCGACATTCCCTGGTACTTGCAAATAATTGGAATAGGGTGGCTGTTATTGCATTGGACCGGTATCATTCGTTTCAATTTGTATGACCCCATCACAGTAGATGCTCCATCGTATGTATTCCATAGTTTGTTGGTATTGTTGCTGATTCGCCCTCGTTGGCTTTGGTTGTTGTTGCTGATCACCCCTTTGGCTACTGCTCAAAAAGAATCTTGGCTTGCCATTCTCTTAGTACTTGCCCTTTATGAGTTTGTTTATCAACAATTTTTCAACGCAAAGGCTACTTATCGTAAATTGTGGATTTATACTGGTGCGGTGGTTTTGTCACTGGTTATTAAGTGGTGGCTCAACGAATGGTTTGTACCCAGCAATGGCACTGGAAAAAACTCTTTGATTACGATTCTTTTTTTTATCAAGATTACCTTACAAAACCCCTTAGATCTCGTGCGTTGGGTAGTAGCTATGTTTATAGGTTTTGGTGGGTTTTGGCTGTTGGCTTGGCAAAAACTATGGAAACGCCCCCGTCAATCGGGTGAACTACAGATGACTTTAGGGGTATTAGTTGTGCTACATTTAGCTTTTGGTGTTTTGGCTGGGCGCGACATGACCCGCATCATGTTTTTAGGCTTTCCATTTATCATGACCTCCATCTTTTTATTGATTCGAGATGAGTCCCTAACCCTGATAGCGGTCGTGACGATACTCGGCCTGCCCATTTTGCGACTAATATCTGCAATCCCTTCCCAAGTAAATCAAAATCAGGTATTTAAGACTTGGTTCCCCGAATACGCGCCCTTAGACGTAGTAGGTGCCTGGGCGGTGTATATGGTGATCTGCTATTGGTTGATCGCAAAATTGAGAAAGTGGTTACAATAGATCATTTAATAACCCCCAATGTTTTCAATTCTTCAGGAGTTACAGTAGGAGGGAAGCCTTTAGTTTTGATCTTGTTCACTACAAAATCTGCTACCTTTTGGGCATCTTCTTTAGTGTCAAAACCCCTTATACCAGGCACACTGGGTTTATGTTCCTGCCGAATGCGTTGGGTTTTACCGTTGAGTGTTACCGCAATTTCATAACCAAAAGTATTTTCTTTACCATCAATGATCTTGGTCTCGAAAGAAGCATCCTTGTACAGGTTTTCGACAGGCTTGATAGGGCCTTTTGGCAAATTTTGAGCGTTTGTTGTTGATGAGTTTGGATCAGGCTTCTGCCCCGTTTGCGTGGAAGATGAATTTTTGCCTACCTCCTTACTGCTGTCAGGTGTGGTTTGTTCTTGTGAACGCTGGGTTTGCTTACAGGCTGCGAAGCCTATCACAAGCATTAGGGCAAATGTAAATTGTTTCATGGGTTTATTTGACCTCGGTTTAGACAAGTACTTATTTTATTAACTTTTGTTGCCAATTCCAGGCATCTCTAAGCCCATCTTCCAGGCTCCTTTTGGTTTGCCAACCCAATTGTTGGTTTGCTTTATCGACCGAGGCATAGATTTGCTCTATATCCCCTGGGCGACGTTTACCAAACTCATAATTGAGTTTAAGATTATTTACTTTCTCAAAAGTATGCACTAACTCTTGCACCGAGTTTCCTTTTCCTGTTCCGATGTTAAACACTTCACAAATGCTACCGTTCTCGCTTTTATTGGCTAAAAGCTGTAGCGCCTTTACATGAGCCTCGGCCAAATCCATTACATGGATATAATCTCTTATACAAGTACCGTCAGGCGTGTCGTAATCATTCCCAAAAATGGTCAATGTATCTCTGATACCCGCTGCAGTTTGGGTGATATAAGGTACTAAGTTATTAGGTACTCCCAAAGGCAACTCACCAATATGCCCACTTGGATGTGCTCCAATAGGGTTAAAATACCTTAGTAAAATAGCATTTAGTTGAAAGTTAGCAAGATCGGCTTGTGAGCTATGTACCGTGTCTCGTATTACTTCTTCACAGATTTGTTTGGTGTTGCCATAAGGCGATTCTGCCGGAATAATAGGAGAAGTTTCAGTGACTGGAAGTTGGCCAGGTTGCCCATAAACGGTACAAGAGGATGAAAACACCAAATGAGGCGTTTGGTGTTTTTTCATCACTTCTAAAAGTACGATTAAAGAGCCTACGTTATTTTGGTAATATTTTAATGGGTTGATCACCGATTCACCTACCGCTTTGTGTGCGGCAAAATGAATGACCCCTTCTATATCTTTTTCTTTTTCAAACACCTGATTAATCGCCTCCTGATCATTGCAGTCCACTTCGTAAAAAGGTATCGTTGTTTGAGTAATTGCCTCCAGGCTTTTTAATACAGAAGGTAAAGAATTGTCAAGGTTATCAACAATGACAGGTTTCATGCCAGTTTCAATCAAAGACACTATGGTGTGTGATCCAATAAAACCAGTCCCACCAGTTACCAAAACTTTCATATCACTTAATTTAAATCTGAGACGCTTTTTGAGCGTTTTTTTCTAAATAATCCTTGAAATAAGCATAAGTTTTTTGCAGGCCTTCGGCACGAGATACTTTAGGTTCCCAGTCCAAAATTTCTTTGGCTCGGGTGATATCTGGCTTTCTTTGCTTAGGATCATCCTTAGGCAAAGGTTTGTAGATAATTTTTTGATCAGTGCCCGTGAGTTTAATGATTTCCTCAGCAAAATCTTTGATGCTGATTTCATCAGGGTTACCCACATTTACTGGGTGTGCGTAGTCGCTCAATAACAAACGATAAATCCCTTCTACCAAATCGTCTACATAGCAAAACGAACGGGTTTGAGAACCATCCCCAAATACGGTAAGGTCTTTCCCTTGTAATGCTTGACCAATGAAAGCGGGCAAAGCACGTCCATCATTTAATCGCATGCGAGGGCCATAAGTATTAAAGATTCTTACAATGCGGGTTTCCAATCCATGAAAAGTATGATAAGCCATCGTAATGGCCTCCTGAAAACGTTTGGCTTCGTCGTATACTCCGCGGGGGCCAATTGGGTTTACATTACCCCAGTAATCTTCATTTTGAGGGTGTACCAATGGATCACCATAAACCTCTGAAGTAGAAGCAACCAATATGCGTGCTTTTTTGGCTTTGGCCAGTCCTAGTAGGTTATGAGTGCCCAATGATCCTACTTTTAAAGTTTGAATAGGAATTTGTAGGTAATCGATAGGGCTGGCAGGAGAAGCAAAATGTAGTATATAATCTATATCGCCTGCTACATGTACAAATTTAGATACATCGTGGTGATAAAACTCAAACTCTTTTTTAGGCATTAAGTGCTCGATGTTATCCAGGGAACCAGTGATCAGGTTATCCATTCCTATCACATGACAACCTTCTTTGATAAAACGATCGCATAAATGGGAGCCTAAAAAACCTGCTGCCCCAGTGATCAAAACCCTTTTCATGAGTGTCTATTTATAATTTAAAAGAAATTCTACAAACTGTATAAAAAATTAGCCTGGTGTACACACCAGGCCTCATTATTATTTATGATTTAACGGTTTTGCGACCTATGCTATAGTAAGTATAGCCAAGTTCTTGTACCTGATCCAGATCAAATAAATTTCTTCCGTCAAAAATTACCTTGTTTTTCAACAATTTAGAGACTACTTCAAAGTCAGGAGTTCTAAAAGCTGGCCATTCAGTAAAGATAAGTAAAGCGTCAGCTTCTAATAAAGCACCATAAGCACTGTCTGCGTACTCGATCTTATCACCGACAATTTTTCGTACATTTTCCATAGCCTCTGGATCATAGGCCTTTATGTTGACACCCTCTTCCAACAATGCATGAATATTTTCCAAAGATGGAGCTTCACGAATGTCATCCGTATAAGGTTTAAATGACAATCCCCATATGGCCAATGTTTTACCTTTTAGGTTATTATTAAAGTGGGCCTTTAACTGAGGAAGTAACCTGGTTTTTTGCTCATGATTTACATTCATTACTGAATTTAAAATCTTGAAATCATAGTCAAACTCATTGGCGGTTTTGGCCAAAGCTTGTACATCCTTGGGGAAACAGCTTCCTCCATAACCGATCCCCGCAAATAAGAATCTCTTTCCGATACGTGAATCAGTACCAATACCCTTGCGTACATTATCCACATCGGCACCAGCTCGCTCGCACAAGTTGGCAATTTCATTCATAAAGGTAATCTTAGTAGCCAAGAAAGCGTTAGCTGCGTATTTGGTCATTTCGGCAGAGCGCTCATCCATAAATATGATAGGATTTCCCTGACGTACAAAAGGCAAATAGAGCTTTTCCATCACCTTGCGGGCTTTGTCCGAAGAAGTACCAATCACTACCCGGTCGGGTTTCATGAAGTCTTCCACTGCAACTCCTTCTCGTAAAAATTCAGGATTAGACACTACGTCAAAATCCACTTTAGCATTGGCAACAATAGCTGCATGAACTTTTTCGGCAGTACCCACTGGCACAGTACTTTTGTCTACCACAACGGTGTACTGTTCTAATAAGTGACCCAAGTCATCAGCAACTTTTAGCACATATTTTAGATCAGCAGATCCGTCTTCGCCAGGAGGGGTTGGAAGGGCTAAAAAGATGATTTCAGCATCTTTGATTCCTTCTTCCAAATTGGTAGTAAAGTGAAGACGATCTTGTTTGATATTTCTTTCAAACAATACATCTAAGCCTGGTTCATAAATTGTAATCTTGCCTTGCTTCAGCTTATTGACTTTTTCCACGTCGATGTCTATACAAGTGACATTATTACCCGTTTCGGCAAAGCAAGTACCTGTAACCAAACCAACATATCCAGTACCAACTACTGCTATTTTCATATAACAAATAATTATTAATAACAAATCAAAATATTGGAGGCAAAGCTAGCGGATTATTAGGTGAATTACCAATTTTTAATAAACAATGCTGTTTTTCAAAAAGTTGGTATAGACGGAAACCAAAATATCGATGAAAAAATCCAAATCCTGCTACCTTATTCCACTGACAAAACAGTTATGTAATCTGCCTGAAAAAAATTTTGGAAGTAAAATTCTTCAATAGAAGCTAATAAATTCGCTGATTCTTAAGTTTTGCCAAATTTTATCTTAATAAACTGTAAATCAGTAGAGTTATGGCACTTCTGGAAAGCCAGTGTTGTATTTTTTAATTTTTATTGTATAATTTTAT
>DMXI01000057.1 GCA_003483885.1 Microscillaceae bacterium | reverse complement strand
CACCTCAAAATTGATCGTATAGGGCTGCGTCCCCGCCAAATTATCCGAAGCATCTCTTCCCTGTACCCGCAACGTATATGTGCCATTGGCCAAATTCTTTGGGTGAAACTCCACATCGGTTTGGGTAGGACTCGTATTCCAAACCACATTCGGATCACTAAACCTCACCGCCTGATATTCGCAAGTCTCACAAGACTTTAAGGAGATATTTACCCCTGAGGTGTCCTGCAACACCTTGTACTGGTTTTCGTCCCTCAGCCGCACATTGATTATTGGACTGGGCGACACAATCTCTCCATCCATAATCTGACGTCCATCAAACGAGACCTCCAAAATAGGGTTGGCATTATCCCTTAATACATTGTAATTCACCTGAAAAATATTGTTTTCATAATACAACTCTGGTACAATCCGAGGATTTACATACACTGTCAAGGTGTTGGCCCCTACTCGATTCAAGGTTGTGAGGGTCTTTTCAAATCTCACCACTCCCTTGGCCGCCGGAGCCAGAATCTTCACCGAATCTCTCAGCACCTCTTGGTTGTTGTTGGTGAGTACAAACCGTACCCATAATGAATCGCTGGCAAATGGCACATTGGTAATATTGCGATACGCAAATGGCAAAGTCAATGGTTCTCCTTCGGGACGATCGGCCACATTGTAAGTGGCTTGCCCCACTGTTTCCACGTCAATCAAACCCTCGGGAGTTGGCAAAGCCTCATACGTCACCATCCAACGCTCCAATTGAGCCGGGGAAAAATCAGTGGTATCCTGTACGATCAATTTTAAGCGAATAGAAGGAAAAGTGGCGGCATTCAATACATTCTGCAAATCCAGTTCACTAGGTAAAGCCGACTGCTGAGAAAATACTGGAACTTCTCGCCCCGAATTATCAATCCCAATAATTTGATAAGTGATGATATCGTTGGCATTAGCGCTCATTTGCCCAAATAGTTTACCCCAGTTTTTGGCCGGGCCAATGGGTAATGAAGTAATTTCACCATAAGAAGTACTACGCACAAAATTGTAGTCCAGCACGATCTTTTCGTCAGTTTGCCCAGTGAGTTTGTTAGATACTACCTCCTGCAAAGCCGCGCCTCCTTTTTGCCCTAAAATAATGTAAGGATGGCCATCTTGTAGGCTATTGAGTACCGCTAGATTGCCTCCAATACTCTGTACACCAGCTTTGATGGAGGCATCCCAACTGCTAAAATTCACGTTGCCTCTACTAATCAACAGCACATAATCCCCATTGGGAACTGCATCCAGGTAGTTTCTGAGGTTAGTAGTTTGGCTATTGTTGTATACATTGGCCGAAAGACCACTCACTGTACTACTGCTGTTTCGTCCACAAGTAGGGTTACTTACACTCGGTGAAAAAAGCAAATAGGGCTGAAAAGTCCCTTGCTTAAAAGCCATCACAATTACCTGATCACCTGCACAATCACTGGCTCCAATCAGAGGAATGCCATTGTAAAGCACTTGAGTGAGTGGGCTGGAAGCAGTGCTGCCTGCAGTATTGACCAACACCCGGGTATCTATCGTTTTGAACTTCCAGCGTTGGTTGGTTTGGTCTATCTCCAAATCGCCCGAAATGATGTCCTTTTCAAATTGAGGAAACTCACTTTGCGACCAACCTTCGGGGCTGTCTTTGATGTAGGTAAACGACCGATCTACCCACAACGTGGTAGGAGTTGGATTCCCAATTTGATCTGCGTAGTTAATCCGCCAATAATACACGGTACTATCTTGACCACTGTCGCCAGGAAGCAAGTTGGAACTCCAATTAAGTAAGGTATTGGGTTCAATGAAAATCGTTTGCTTGCCTGGTCCATCAAAAGTGCTTAATGTATCTATTTCACAGACAAATCGTCGGCCATCATTGGTAAGCGATCCTGAAAAAGCGGTAAAATCAACTGGGACCCGATTAGCAATGCTAAAATCCAAAGGACTCAAGGGAATTGCTCCCTGGCTTTGAAACAAGACTTCGGTTTCAGCAATGTTGTTGGTTTCGCTCACTTCTTCAATAGCATTGAGGTAATCTATGTGTACTTTGATTTTGTTGAGTCCGCTACCGTTTCGGTCAGGATCTCTCTTCACCGTAAAAGAAATCGTATCCTGTACATTGATGGGGTTATAGTCCTGACCGTTGGTATACAAAGCCGAAGAACCATCAGCAAAAGTGCGCTCCACCGAAACCCGAAAAGGTTGCGCATCTCTGATACCTACATTGGTTACCACGATATTGACTTGAAAAGAGTCGGTGACTGCAGTAATAGGATTACCATCAAAGGACTTCAATGAAACAAAATCGTTGGAGGTAAAGTAATCGGGTTTGTTGCCCCGGCCTAACTTAACGGCTGGGTCACCTTGTAATAGCATCTGTTGATCCACTGTGGTTTCAGCTTGTTCGTTGGTACGAGGTTGCAATCTTATCACCTCTCTAATAATATCACCTACAGGTCTTCCTACAAAATTTACATTGTTGAAAGCAATGTCATAAAAACGTTGAGAATATCTCCATAAAGGAACCGAATATCCAATAAAAGTGTGTGCCAAAAAACCAATAGAACCACGATCTGCGGTATTGACCCAATCTTCCGAAAGGGATCTGGAGTTTCCACTGGCTCCACTTCTATCTCCATCAAAAATATCGGCTAACTGGCAACCATTAGCTACAATCATCGGATACCTGCCTTTGTTCCGATATCCTTCAATGTCGTCTGATACAAACCCCACTTCTAAATCCGTAATCCCTATGGCGGAGTGTCCAAAGAAGGTAATCACCCCCACTCCTTGGTTGACCAGCTCAGAAAGATTAATAACTTCTACCAATTGAGAGGTATTCTTAGAGATGGTGGTAAATACAGGAGTTAATAATCCGCCTGAAGCCAACTGAGCATAAAAATCTACATAAGCCCTCAACAATCTTTGTTCACTTTCATTGTTCCCTCCACTCAAATGCACAAAGTTTTTCTTCCAAATAGCCTCTCCATCTAGTGCTTCGTATTCTTTTATTTTGTTTAAATAACTAATCACATCAGCAGACTTATTCACACTCAACCTCCCGGTAGGAATGGCAGGTATTCTGGAATCAGTCGTAATAATATTAGTTGTCAGCAAAACATCAGAGGGTGGATAACCAAAGGGAGGCACCAAATCTTGCCCTCTAGCCGCAGGACTTACTCTTCCGTTTATATTTTTAATAGAATACCCTCGGCCTATCAAAAAGAGAAAACGAGGACTGCCATTGTTGAACATATACCTCGCAAAGTTTCTAATCGCTAGCGGACTATACTCGCCATAATTGAACTGATCGTATAACTGCTGGACATTGATTGTGAGCGTATCATAGCTGCCCCCCTGAGCCGTTGCCCGAT
>DMXI01000008.1 GCA_003483885.1 Microscillaceae bacterium | reverse complement strand
AATAACTTCTCAAAACTGATTTCATCTTAAATTTTGGTAAAGGTAAGATTATCAGAGCATATAAAATATAAATCAAACGTTAATTATTTGTTAGCAATAGTCACTTAGAAAAATTCTGCCGTCAATTGACGCAACTCCTCTCTTTATCCATCCTTTTTTGATGACTTGTCAAGGTTAGAATACTTTGCTAATAAAAAATAACAAAGTTAATATTTTTAGCAAAAATTGTATGATTCCTGGAGAATATTGGTTATCATTGTTGAGGTTTTTTGTTTAACTCACAACTGCAAAAAACTGCTGAAAATTAAACAACATTATCACAACAAAACTCCAATATCATGGCGTCTATTCATCCATATCTCCATTTTGAGAAGGACTGTGAAAAGGCCTTCAATTTTTACAAATCAGTATTCGGTGGCGAATTTTCTTCTTTTAACCGTTTCAATGAAATGCCCCCTCACCCCGATTACAATGTTCCCGAAGCAGAAAAAGAAAGAATCATGCACGTGACCTTACCCATTGGTAAAAACTCAATGCTCAGAGGAAGCGATACTTCTTCTGCTTTTACGCCCAATATGACTCCTCCCAGCAACAATTTTTCGGTTTCGGTCAGTGTCGACTCACAAGAAGAAGCAGAACGTATTTTTGAAGGGCTATCGGCAGGAGGAGAAGTGACGATGCCTATGGGTAAGACCTTTTGGAATGCTTATTTTGGTGCTTGCAACGACCAATTTGGTGTACAATGGATGGTAAGCTATGATTTAAACCAACAATAACTTTTCTAAAACCTATCACAATATGGACAATAACCAATATCCTGTAGTACACTTCGAAATTGGCTGCCCCAATACTGAGGAAGCCTCTGCTTTTTATCAAAAAACCTTCAATTGGGATTTTACCAAGGCCCAACATTCTACCAAAATCAATACCCAAAGCACCGAAGGTATTCAAGGACATATGACAACGCTGGGTCACGAACCCCATAACTATGTCAATATTTACATTGCTGTAGATGATATCGACGCTACTTTAGAGGCCATTGTAGCCAATGGAGGGCAAAATCACATTGGCCCTATTCCTTTGCCAGATGGTCATCAATTTGCCTGGTTCAAAGATGTGGCGGGTAATATGCTGGGACTCATCACCAAAAATCCAGTAACGGCTTAACAATCGTATTACTTTTCCAGTTTTGATAAGGCGACTTTCCTGAAAAGTCGCCTTTTTTATTGATTATAGTTATCTATCTACCAAAAATCAATGCCATGAAAATATCTCCTAAAAAACTGTTCTTAATCGATGGCTTGGGTGCCTTTCTTACTGCTTTTACTACTGGAGTCATACTTGCGAACCTCGAAGCCCACATAGGTATGCCCAAAAACGTACTTTATCCACTGGCCGTCATTGCTTGTTTTTTCGCCGTCTATTCGTTTTGGAATCACCTACAAATGGTCCCAAACTGGCCTATGTTCATGAACATCATTGCCATTGCCAATTTGGTGTATTGTAGCCTTACCCTGGGATTGGCCATTTACCACCGAGCCACAGTTACCAGTCTGGGTTTTGCCTATTTTGGACTTGAGGTAGTCGTGGTGGTGAGTCTCGCCATTTTTGAACTCAAAACAGCGCGTACTAACAGTAATGGGTAATACTTTCTACATCAATAAAATCTAAGGGCAAATTTGCAAGAAGGCGCCTGCCCTTGGTTCAACTCAATCCCCAAATTCAAGATTCCTTTGGCTATTTTCGCCGCTTTTGCTTTATCTGTTTTTCTTAAGTCAAAAAACGCAAATAAAGCCAGGTTAGAAAAACGCCCATCAGTGGTTTTGGGCGAACGAGGGTTTTCAGCAGCAAGTTTTGAATATAGAGGTCGGGCTTTAGCCAAATCGCCTTCGTATAGATATTCCAAAGCGCTTTTTTGTACCTTAGCTCGTTTAAAGGTGGCTTTTTTTCCATCGGGAAAATAGAGCTTTATATTTTTGTCATTTAACTCAACCCGCAATCCCTGAATCTCAGTAATAAACCTATTTTTCTTTTGCCAATACAGAGGAGATATCAAGGTTTTTGAAACTTCTATAGAAAGAGCACCTTTGTCTTTTCTTATAATAATGTGACGATCTTCATCATACTCAAATCGCCCCAAACAAGCCTGATATTGCTTGGCGTTTCCAGGCAAAAGTGGCTTTTGGACATAATTCAATACATACTCATAACTATCATCACGTCCCTTGCTATAGCTAGCCCAAGACGATGCTATTTGCTGATCCAAAATGAGTTCTTTTCGCATGTCGTTTTTAAAAACGGTGGGGTGAAACACACTTGACAGTTGCACGCTGATTCCTGAATTGTTGAGTTTGTAGGTTTTGGGATCACCCGAAGAGGCCGCGTAATCACAAGGTGGCTCTCCTACAATGATGGCCTGGGTTTTCTGTTCAAATATCCTCAACATATCCAACGCCGCCGAAAAAGTATTATAACCTGCAATTACAAACAACTTTCCTCGCTTATTCAACCTTGGGCGATCCAATATTCCTTGAGTAAACGCCATGCTGTAGCCAAACTGTCCTCCCCCATTATCTCGCATATCCAACACAAACCTATCGATCTCGAGCGAGTCTACCTTTGCCCACATTTGTCGGGCAAACGCCGATGCCCGTTTGTTTTTCATGTTTCCTACCCGACTATAGTTAAAATAAAATACTTTAAGCGCAGCGTCATAGCGATACCAATAATAATCGCCTACCTTTTGCCGATGAATAGGTACTCGTTTCAAATAATCATCTACCCGCACAAACTTGGTTCGTTTGTATTTTTCGTCGGGTAGGTGTTCAAATAACATTCGAAATTTTTTCTTCCCTTGCGCAAAAGTAAATGTTGCCTTCTGAGGGCTTTGGGTAATACCTAAACCGAACAAAAGGCCTGGCATACGCAAATAAGCATAAGCAAATTTTTTGAATCGGGAGCGATTGCCATGAGGGATCACTTTCTCAAGTTTTTTTAATACTGTTTCTATACTGACTCCGTCAATGGCTACCAACTTTTTTCCAAGCGCTCTTGCTTGCAGCTGTGGTACTCTTGTGACAATCAAGCCTTCCTTAAACCAAGTAGTTGTAACAGGTAAATAGCCAAAAAGCTTCTCTCTCGAGTCATAAGCTATCACAGAATGGCCATCGTTAAGGGCAGCAATTACTTTTAAAAATGCAACATAACAGGTTTCGTCACAGGTTTGCCTGGACTTAATGAGTTTCTTTGCTTGCTTGACAACAGAGTCAAAATCTTGTTTGGAAACCAAACGATAAGGTCTAACGTGTTTGGTATCAATAAGCTGTACCAATTGGGAGAGATCGGCCAGCAACTGTGCTTTAGACAATTGGGCCTGGGCAAATGGGACCAGGTAAAATAAAACCCCCAGACAAATAAAAACTTTTTTCATTTCACGGTTATATCAATAAGTTATGCTATTAATTTACATTTTTTATGCAAAATTTACCAAGAAAACCGTTTATAAATGTTATTTTAACTATATGATTGATTCTAAAGATGCTGAAATTATACGCTTGCTCCAGGAGAATGGTAAACTATCTTACGCCGATATAGGCGAAAAGGTAAGCCTCTCAATTACTGCGGTGAAAGAACGTATTAAAAAACTAACCCAATCGGGGGCGCTTCGCGATAATGTATACATTCCTGATCCTCAGGTATTGGGGTTTGACATTTGTGCCTTTGTACAGGTACTGATGCCTCACCCCACTGAAGAAGATAATTTTGTCAAGCAAATTGCCCAGGTACCCGAAGTACAAGAGTGTCATTTTATTACTGGCGAATATTCTTATCTGCTCAAAGTAAGGGTCGAGAACACCAAGGCATTAGAAGCCCTTATCAGCCAAAAAATCAAAAGCATTACTGGAGTAGTCAGAACCAATACCATTATTGCCCTGACTACCTCCAAAGAGACTTTATCCCTTAACATCTAATTCTATGAGAACCTTACCTTTACTTGCATTTATATTGGTACTTTGGGACGCTGTAGCTGCCCAAGAACAAGCTCAGCCCAAGCCAAAATTAAGTTTTGGTTTTGTATCCATCATTGTAGCTGATTTAGACAAATCTCTGGATTGGTACACCAAGGTACTTGGATTTGCTGTTAAAAATCGCATAGAAAACGAAGCCCGCGGGTTTAAAATAGCCAACCTTCGTCGAACAGAATATGCCCTGGAATTGATAGAATTAAAAAAGGCAGTTGCTCTTAATAAAGCACTGCCAAACTTTAACCCCAAAACCCGGATTCAAGGTTTTTTCAAGGTAGGGTTTCAGGTATCTCATTTTGACCAATGGCTCCAACATTTGAGATATCACAAAGTGAGCTTTTATGGAAAAGTAGTAACCGATCCGATTACCCAACGTAGAATGGTTATTGTAACTGACCCTGATAATAACAGGGTACAGTTTTTCGAAACCAGCAAGGGTTAATAAACGAGATTCCTCAATCTTTGGTTGGTTTTTGGGGTTTTGGAGGTTTTTCTGATACTAAAGAATCAAACATTTTTGGAGGCACATCTTTTTCTTCTCCTCCAAATCCCAAAAACGGCTTATATTGGGTTTTGGTCCCCTGCGCTACCATATAAGAGGTAAAATCAGGGTAAAAATGCGTGAGATTGAATCTACGATATACATCGTTCAAACGAATGGATGCCTCCTCCTCAAAATGAATGTGTAAATTAGAAATCGTTCCTCCCGTGGTAAGCATCCGATCAGGAGCATTTTTTGACACTTCCTCCAGTACTTTCATATCCTTGGATTGCACTGCTTTGATATATGCCTCCAACGTCACTACGCCGTTTACCTGAGCGGTACGGATAAAACTAGTAATTCTCTCTACGTTATCCTTCGATTTCGTGAGGGTTACTTCGGTCACAGTTTCGTGGGGGCCTAACGAGGGATTGGTGTGTTCTAATGTAATAAATGTGATATTCATAGGTTTGTTTTGTTTATATAGTTTAGGTGAATGTATATTAACTTAACTGTCGTAGTATGTCGGTGAACTTTAATCCTGACGCTTCTTACGTTTCTCCTCTATGACCTCGTAATCTTGCAAGCCCGCAAATGGTTTGTGGCGGGTTAGCGTTCCTTTTTCTACCATATAGGCAGTAAATTCCGCATAAAAATGGGTAAGGTTGAATCTACGATACACATCACTCAAGCTAATGGATGAATTGTCTTCAAAATGAATGTGCAAATTAGAAATTGTTTCCCCTTCATTTAGTTCGCCTTTAGGTGCCTGCTTCCAAACTTGGTCCAATATTTTTGAATCCTGACTGTTTACTGCTTCTATGTATGCTCGCAGTGTCATTACTCCATTTACTCGAGCCTCGTCGATAAACTTGTTAATTCGTTTAATATGGCTCTCTGAATTCACAAGTGTTATTTCGGTAATGGTTTCGTGAGGCCCCAAAGAAGGGTTTGTGTGTTCTAAAGTGATAGATTTGATATGCATATGTTATTTTGAAAAGTAAATCGTTATAGCAAATTAACCTATGCGCTTCCTTAAGGCAACTAACTGCCCCAAAAATCAGTAAAATAAGAAAGGATCAGACTTAAAAATTATGAAAAAATACCGAAAACCTCACCACCAAACCAATTCCGTTTGGAATGACTTCAATGCTCTAGAAGCTACTCAATTTTGGGCTCAATACGAGGCTTTAATCGACAAAGCCAAGCAACAACAGGCTGCTCACTCAGAAAAACGCCCTCTTGCAAATAGACCATCATCTTCTAAAATCCACTTTTCCCCTTATCAATCAAACACTACCTTACACTGGACCGTGTTTGCGCTAGCTGTGCTGGTAACCGTCTCAGGTATTTATCATTATGTAGACACGATTGAAGCCGAATATCTTACACTTGTGATCGTTGGTTGCATTTTCTTTTTTACCATATGCTTTTATGGGGTATTTAGCAATATTCACACTTTTGCTCTCAAGTTGCATTATTTTTATGTAGACACTCCCAACATTTTTACCATCCACCGTTTTCTTTGGAGTCGCATTCAGGCTATTAGCGTGAGGCCAATTCCTTCTTCCAACAAACGCTATGAATTGGTTGTTGACTTAACTGATGGTACCAAGCATCGGTTTGCTTACAAACTAACGTTGGAAGATCACCAGACTTTGCTCCAAAAGCTCTCCCAAAAAGTCAAGCAAGTAGATGCGGGAGATTATCAAATACAATCATAATAGAGAGGATCAAACTTAAAAATATGAAAAAACATCTGACCACTTTAGAAGAAAAAGCGCACGAGCTTTGGCCTACATTTGACCATCAAAATCCTGAGGCATTTTGGCAAAAGTATGAGGCTTTACTGGATCAACACAAGACACAAGAAGCAAAAATAAGCTCAACCAATCAGGCTACAGTCATACTTCCTCAAATATACCCAAAAACAATTTTTCATCCCGATGCACTGTACCTCTTAGGGAAATTATTGACTCTTTCTTTTCCACTGCTTTTTGTATGGGGCGGTATCCATCAGGCAGCCGACTCACTTACAATTGGGCAAATGACCTCTGTTCTTCTAATGAGTGCTATAGGTTGGGTAATTTTTACTTTTTTTTCAGCAACAAGTATTTGTTCTTTTGAGCTTACCGAGCATCACCTTGTCATTAGAAACGCCTTATTCATTGTTAACAAAAAAGTGCTTTGGCGTCGTATCCAATCTATTCAGGTTCAAAAAAACAATGATCCTGAAGGGAAAACATCCTATGAGTTGGTGATTACTGATTTGATTGGTTTTAAGCAAAGGTTTGCCTACACACTTTCGGCGAAAAATCATCAACAACTATATCAAGCCTTGAGCAAAAGGGTTACCCAAATTGATGCAGGAGGGTATCAAGGATATTTAGGATAAGATTACTTAACAAAAAGAACATGACACACCACGAAAAACAAGCTGATCGACTTTGGGCACAATTTGATAAAAAACAACAAGACCGCTTTTGGCAAAAATATGAAGTTTTGGTAAAGAGGAGCAAAACCTCTCCTATTCCTACAAAAGATGCCCACCAACGCTCAAAAGCTCAAACACCTGCAAAGACTCACCAAACGGTGTTTCATCCACACATTTCCTACCTGGTAGAAAAGATTTTTCTTTTTATTCTGCCTCCATCGGTCGCTATGCTTATTTTTATGTTGGATTCTTCCCAACTTAACAAGGGCGAGGCTGTAGGTTTAATATTTTTAGGTTTGGTGCTTTGGTCTTTGTATGGTTTCTTCCTTTTTATGGGATTCAACACCATTCGGGTTTCTCAAACACACCTTATACTAGGAAATCCCTCCAAGCAAATTCCCTGGAACACCATCAAATCGGTAATAGTCAACTCCTATGTAGATGTGAAAGACAATGTAGCATATGACTTTGTCATTACCACTAAAGACCAATACCAACACGCTAGAGCCTACAAACTTTCAAAAAGGAATCATCAGTTACTCTTTGCTCATATTGCCCAAAAAGTAACTACGGTGGATACGGGCAATTATCCAGGGTATGGGATGTAGTGTCATAATAAACGCTATACTAAATAATATTTTAGTTCCAGACCTGGCAGTTTTTTTCTTAAAAAAAAATCTTAAGCAGCAGGTTTACAAAACTGCCTAAAGCGATGGTATTTTCGTAAACTAGGTCAGTAAAGTTGAAAACAAACGAATGGTAAGCACGTAGAATCATGACGGGCTTTTATAAAAGCTTGGGAAAGTTTAATCACTTGTGTAGCCTGTTCTAAAAATATATGACCACCTCTGAAAAAAAAGCACAAAAACTTTGGGCAAAATTTACTCCTGAAAAACAAGGTAATTTTTAGACAAAATACGAAGCCCTTCATAAAGAAAGCATTGCTTTACAGCAAAATCCACCTAAAGTAAACACTCCTACAAAACAAGTTCAAACTCTTGATAAAAAGGCTTTTCACCCTTCCCGTTTGGTTTTTGTATACTTTCTAATCATTCCACTTGTAGCCATTGGATTTGCCATCGCATTTTCGTCTTTATGGGCTGGAGGCTTTATCTTTCTTCTATTTATCTTCCGTTTTGGGGGTGCCTTACCCAACTTTAGAACTTTTGAAATCACCCAATCTCATTTAATCATTAAAAACCCATACATATTTAGCAAGAAGAGCCTTCTCTTAGAACATATTCAATGCCTCGATGTAAGCAATGAAGGCGCTACTCTCCTACTGCCTCACCCAAGCAACTATTACTTCTTTGTGACATTGCACGACGAACCTATCCAACTTTATCCCTACAAATTGTCTTACAAGACACATCAAGCGTTTTTTCAGGAACTCACCCAAAGAGGATTACCGGTTGATTCTGGTGATTATAAAGGGTACTCTTTTTAAGCTTTATTTTCTTATATTGGTAACAGAACCAAACTCCTGAAAAACTTATGACCACCGAAGAAGTGATGACCTCGCTTGAGGAAATGGGCAACGAACAAACCAAAAAAACTTTGATGAATCATGGGGCCAAAGAGCCTATGTTTGGCGTAAAAGTCCAGGACTTAAAGAAGTTGCTTAAGAAAACCAAAAAGAACCACGAACTATCTTTAGCATTGTATGCTACGGGCAACTCAGACGCTATGTATTTGGCTGGCCTCATGGCTGATGAAAAGCAAATTACCAAAGCACAACTACAGGACTGGGTAGAGCAGGCTTATTGGTATTTTTTGTTTGAGTACACCGTGCCCTGGATCGCAGCTGATACCAGTTTTGGTTTTGAATTGGGTCTGGAATGGATCAAATCGGACCAAGAAAATATTGCGGCCGCAGGCTGGTCTACTTTGGCCGGATATGC
>DMXI01000694.1 GCA_003483885.1 Microscillaceae bacterium | reverse complement strand
GGACAAAAAAAAACTTGAGGGAAGAGACGATGTCTCTAACCCCCAAGATCCTTCAACCAGCTATGCAATACAAAAGTAGCGGTTTTTCTGAAACCCGCAAAATATTTTAGACAAAAAGTAATAAAATTTCGGTAAATGTCGTCTAAATCACGATGAGTTAATCTATGTGGAAACCAGATACTTAGCAAATCATTTTACCTCATGTAAGATTGATGTAGGAAATAGCCATTAACTTGAAGTTTTTTTAATCAATACAAGAATCTAGTTTCATTCACTCCCAAAGCGCTTGATGATTAGAATTACTTTTTTTGATGTTTCAAAGATCTCGCTTCTGGCTATAGTTCTTATAGCGGATACATTTTTAGAAAGATTGATTATATTTTGCAGAATTGAGGGTAGTGCTTGGCTTGATAGGTTAATGGAGGTGTCTTGGAATGCTCTATAACCAGGGTTTTTTGATAAGTTCTTTACTTATGTTTGAGTGTGGGTACAGGAAAAGGCAATACCTAAATATGGATTGTTTGGTATAGCAGGTCAGTGCTTGCATCAGATAGCTGTTTGTACAAATAGATAAACTCTAAAGACAGTCTGGACAACAGCCTTCCAGCGTAAGCTTTGAATTGACCACTTGAAATCCATCTACATTTGTGTATACAGGCAGCTTTACATCATACATACAAAAGGTATTGTGACACTCATTGCACAAAAAGTGCGCATGACCCTGTTCAGAGGTTTCTTTTGAATGTTCCTCCTGGCATAAGGCATATTTCAAAATATTATTGGTGTCAGGTACTTTATGGATCATGCCTTTTTCCAGAAACGCATTGAGTCCTCGGTAAATGGTTACTTTATCTTGGGTAGAGGTGATTTTTTCTCGGATATCTTGATGGGAGAGGCTGTGCTTGCTCTCTAAAAATAACTGTAATAGCTCTATTCTAAAAGCAGTCTTCCTTAATCCATGGGCTTTGAGATAGTCTTGGATGTGTTGTTTTGTCATTGTTTTGTCAGGTTAGTTTATAAATCTTTACGCAACATTGTTGCGTTTGTTGTTGTTGTTTTGTTATTATTGCAACATAGTTGCATTTGATGAAAAAACAAATGAAAAATTCATACAATTTTTATTTAATCAATTCCAGTAGTCATTCCTCCACCTTATTTAATGTTTAATAGGTTTCTGAGCTTATAAGTAAAGCTTGTATGTTCAGGTCGTGGAGCGTTTATGTGCAAAAAGTTATTTTAAATTAGTCTGAATAATGAAAGCGTATTTTATATCAGTTTGTCAATAGGTCACAAAGTCAACTTAAAGATTATCATTTACCCTGTAAATTGGAGGTATTCTCCTTTGATCAGGTCAAGAAGGAGGGAATCAAAGGAGTATTTTCTGGCAAATTAATCACTAAAGAAGCCATCAATATTCATTACGCTTTCTTCTTATTTTTTAACGTATCTAACCTGAATACCCCAGATATTCCTCTGGTTGATTCTTGTTAGTAGAAAGAACATCTTTTAATGAAACAAATTTTCTTAGTACTCTTACTTTTTGCGATACAACAGGCCACCATAGCGCAAAAGGCAGACCCGTGTAACCACGTGTTGAAAGGGACTATTTTGGATATTGACACTAAAGCCGCGCTACCCTATGCAGTCGTAAAAGTAAAAGGGACAAAACATATTACGCAAACAGATATTAACGGGCGTTTTCAAATCAAAAATTTGTGCGATGAAGTCAATACCTTGATCATCTCCTGCTTTGGTTATTGCGATACTACTTGTCAACAGTTTCACAAAAACATTCAAAGGCCTAAAATATACCTTAAACAGCAAGTAAAAACGCTCAATACGGTCACCATTACGGCAGGCAAAGATAAGGAACAAGGAACGGCCTCTATCTCGCAGCAAACGATCACCAAAGAAGCGTTGACCAATATTCCTACCCAAACCCTTGCTTCGGCTATATCAGAAGTAGAAGGAGTTACCTTTACCTCTACTGGAAACAATGTTCAATTGCCTGTGATACATGGCCTGTATGGTAATCGGGTATTAACGCTTAATAATGGACTGAAACATGGGTTTCAGAATTGGGGTACCGACCATGCCCCTGAAATTGATGTGGCCACCGCGCATAGTATAACGGTAGTGAAAGGAGCCGCGGGAGTTCGTTTTGGGCCAGAGGCTTTGGGAGGGGCTATCGTAGTAGAGGCAGACCCATTGTACTTAAATGAACCTTTGAAATCGCGGATTGGTACAGGGTATCAAACCAATGGACAAGGCTACTTTGCAAATTATGAGATAGGGCAGGGACTAAAGAACTGGAGTTATCACTTAGGGGCTAATTATACCCGAATAGGTGACCTACAAACTCCAGACTATTCACTTACCAATACTGGCAAAGAAGAAATATCGGTGAATGGAGGACTACGGTACCATCTGACCAATTGGGATTTTAAAGTGTATTATAGTTATGTCAACCAAGATTTGGCACTACTGAGATCATCCATTGCCAATAGCGGGACTTCTTTTGTAAGAGCCATTAATGCAGATGAACCGGTGATAATCCAGCCTTTTTCTTACGACATCAACGAACCTAGCCAGCTTACTCAACATCATTTAGGTAGAGTAGAAATAAATTGGCGGTATGCTGATGATGCTAAACTTACGCTAAGGGTGGGGAGCCAAATTAACCAACGAGAAGAGTACGATGTAAGAAGAAATGCCGATATCCCTATCATTGACCTTGATCTTGTTACGAACGATTACCAACTTGAATGGAAGCACCCTGATTGGTCTGGGCTAGATGGTTTGGTGGGCTTACAAGTGTTTACCCAAAACAATGACAACAATCCAGGTACTCAAACTACGCCTTTTATTCCCAACTACAATACTTTACGCTTCAGTGGTTTTATCATTGAAAGCCTAAAAAAAGGCAAGAACACCTTCGAGTTAGGCTTGCGTATAGACCAGGAATCCAACAATGTACGAGGAAGAGAAGTCAATCAGAATCTTTTCCGAGATGAATATAGTTTTACCAACCTTACAGCTTCACTGGGTTACATTCGTCAAATTTCAGAAAGCACTACTTTCCGAACCAATTTGGCAACTGCCTGGCGTACCCCCAATATGGCAGAGTTATTCAGCTTTGGACAGCATGGTTTCAAGACCTCTTTTGGCTTACTTCGCTATTATGCTAATGATGAAGGGCAGCTTCGAACCGATCGAGTCATCGCTTTACGCGAAAGCAATGTGTCTCCCGAAAAAGGGTATAAGTGGATCAATGAATGGCAAACCCAAACGAAAACCAACACTTATACATTTACTGCCTACGCTAATTATATCGAAAACTTTATTTATGACCGACCATTGGCCGTAATTGGTACCATTAGAGGCCCCATGCCGGTATTTATCTATGACCAAGCCAATGCGTTGTTTATGGGGGCGGACTGGACCTGGGAAAAAAGATGGTCTCAATCACTCACTGGAACTTTTGGGGTGAGCTATTTATGGTCAGCAAACATAGATAAGAACGAAGCACTCATCAATCAACCTCCTATCACCACGAGCTACAAACTGCTCTGGAAAACGAAAGGTTTTTGGAAGGTTCAGTCTTCCCAATTTTCTATAAAGCCAAGCTATACATTTAAGCAATTTCAAGCCCCAAGAACGGTGCGCCCAGACGAATTGATCGATGGGTCGGTAGTCATTACTCCTGATTCAGAGATTTTTGATTTTAGAGACGCCCCAGAAGGGTTCTTCCTGTTGGATATTGCCTGGAGATTTAAGGTAAAACAGTTTGGGGCAAGCTTTTCTGTTCAAAATGTATTCAATACCCGTTATCGGAACTACCTCAATGATATGAGGTATTTCGCGGATGAACCTGGTAGGAATTTTCTTTTTACAATTAATTATATGTTTAACGCTAAATCAGCGACCAAATGAAAACAGTGGATTACTTTAAAAAGTACAGCATCTATGCTTTACTATTGGTAGGTGTATTATTTATAGGATGTACAAAAGATGATGATGATCCTGCACCAGAAAATGAGTTGGAGGTAATCACCGATGTAAAACTCATCTTTACCAATACCAACGATGCCAATGATGTGGTAACTGCAAGAGCACAAGATCCTGATGGACCTGGAGTACAAGAATTGGCCATACTAGATACAATCAATTTAGGAGTAGGTAAAACTTATACGTTGACTTATGAGATTTTCAATAATCTTGAAACTCCTGGAGAGAACATTGGAGATGAGATCAAAGACGAGGATGATGAGCATCAATTCTTCTTTAGCTTCTCCAACAATGCTTTTGCCAATCCTACTGGAAACGGCAATATTGACACGGCTTCTGATCCGATCAACTACAACGATAACGATGGTACAAACCCGGTAGGTTTATCTACTACCTGGACTACTTCTACCACTCAATTAACCAATGGTACGTTTACGGTTAGATTGCAACACCAGCCAGGGGTAAAAACAGCTACTTCTGGAGCCACTGATGGGGATACTGACTTTAACTTGCCGTTTGTATTGAATATTAGATAATCTGAAGTTTTATATTAAAAATCCCCTTACCTTGTTCTGAATAGGGTAGGGGATTTTTAGTTTTTAAGGGTTTTACCTCCTGAATTTACTTCAAGCTTCTTCAGCCACTTGGTTAATGAGGAGAATGAAGTCCAATGCGGTTGCCTTCCGAATCTAAGAACAGAGCAAAATATCCATTTCCGTCCGCGTGTGGGGTTTTAGGAGTCACAATTTTTCCACCATTTTTTTCTACTTTATCTAAAATGATTTGGAGATTATGACCACCATTTAGGTATATAGTTACTCCGCTAGATGAGGGAGTATAGCCTTCTCCTTTAATGATAACTCCTGTAACCATTTGGTCTTTATAAGGCAATAAACCCATCTCCATTCCGGGCAGGTCTATTTTTTCAACTTTTAAATCTAAAATTGCCCCGTAAAAATTGATAGCTCTTGAGATATCAGTGGCTGGAATCTCGAAAATGGCCAAATAACTATTCATCTTTTTTGTGTTATTAGTTGGGTTTATATCGTGTGATGAGGTGTTTTTTTGATTGTTGGTGCAAGCCCAAGTAATGAGCATAATTGCCATCAACATACCTAATGTTTTTTGCATCATATCTAATTTTTATGCAAAGTTACATGGGTTCAATAAGAGATAATTGTAAAAACGCGACAGCCTAATCTTTAGAGTATAGTAAGGAGGAAAGGGTGAAGTTTTTATTAGTATAAAACTGTCTGGGGTTGACGCCTGTAAAATCTTTAAAGTCTTTTATGAAATGAGCCTGGTCAAAGTACCCATTTTCATATCCAACATCTGTTAGACTTTTATTACTATCAAGCATTGCTCTCAATGCCTTCTGAAAACGAATTACTCTACAAAGTTGCTTTGGGCTTGTTCCAACTTGTTTGACAAATTTCCTTTCTAAGTTTCTTCGTTGGGTGGGATGGTCTCGCAAAACATCTTTTATGCTTACTGTTCCATTGGTTTGAAGTATTTTATCAATTGTATCCTTCAACAGGCTTGGGATGTCTATATTTTCTATTAAAATGTCAAACAGGAAAGCTTCAATTAACGTAATCCGCTCAATCGTATCTTTGGCTTGGCTAATAGCTGATTCAATCTCGACGACTTTATCTTCATCAAACAATGCTATTAGTGGAGTGTCTTTGTCTGCTAAATCGCTCATCGCAGTTTTGACAAAGTATGAAAAGTGTCCTGGCTTAAATCTAACGGCAAATGTTTCTACTTTTCCCATAGGCTCGATCCACATAGGTTGGATGATTTGCCCAAGAACAAAGGAGCGTGGCTGAACTAAATATTTATCATTGGGTAGTATTCTTCTGACCTCATCACCGAGATTGAAAATCATCTCCATACAACCATCAGATAGTACTTGTTGTCTGCCTTTGGGCACTTCTTTAGGAATGTGTAAAGTCCAATAACATTTTATTAAAACCTTTAAATCCGAATCAGGTTGGTATGTATTATATTCCACGTTGATTTCATCTTTTTGTATGGTACAATACCCTTAATATACGATAAATATTAAGAACAGTAGCCTAATTGGTAGAGGTGCATTGATGATCAGTAACGCTCAAAAAAAAGCAACCCCTTTAAATTATCTAAAGGAGCTGCTTTTTGTATTGATCATTGAAACAATGATGACTTTAGAATCAAATAATGGTTGTGCAAAACGATCCACAACCTGATTTGTTTAAAAACATCAAGCCACTTTTTTATCAGGCACTTCACACCCATCATCTTCACATTGGCAATACCTGCGATTGTATAAATGCAAACCTACTAAACTCAAGGCAGGCAGGTATACCCACTCTTCGGCCAAATGAATGCCCTCCAGTTTTTCATTAAGGATAATGAATGTGAGAAAAGCCCAACTGGCAAACAGCGCATATTTCACCCAATTTTTAGAAGTTGTTTTTGCTGAAAAATACACCGCTACGAAGGAGATAATGATAAAAAAGATATCAATAAGTCCCCACCATAAAGGAGTATGACCATGTCCGTGTCCGTGGTGGTGGTGCGCTACACTTGCTTCGGCTACAAATAAAAACGGAGTAGCCACGCAATGTATTAAACACAAAGTACTGGCGCTAGCGCCTACAAGGTCAGATTTACGAGGACGTTGTATAAATTGAAGATTAAACATTTTATAAAGTCTTATGAATTAAATACTTGTTTTTTGAACCAAACAATTGTTGAGGAGTTGTTCTAAGGCTTCACGCTGTAGGTTTTTACCAATAAAAACCAAAACGCTTTGCTTTTTTTCTGCTGTTTCCCAGGCTCTTTTTTTCTCAAAATCGAGGCGAGTTCCTACCGACTGTATCAAGTACTGTTCTTCGGAGCCTTCTACCCAAACCAAACCCTTCATACGATACAAATCTCTGGCTTGCAAAGTAAGATAGGCAAAAAATTGTCGGTCTAAAGCGGCATAATCAAAAGGTTGGTCAAAAATAAATGATTGGGAGTTGACTTCCTCAGTATGTTCATGATGGTGATGCGCATGAGGCTTCTTTACAGGGAAACTCGTTTCTTTTTTCTCTTCTTTTTCGTGAAGTTTATGTTTTTTGGCAAATAACTCTTCGAGTTGGTTATTTTGCTTTACTAAATCAATATTTGGAAAATTATTTTTGTTACCTGGTACAATCTGAGCAAGTGGGTTGAGACGTTGCATTTTCTCTGTCAAAACTTCCAAATGCTCTTTACTCGTCAAATCACTTTTATTGAGCAGCAACACATCACTAAAAGTAATTTGTTTGATAGCTTCTTCGGTATTTGCTATGTGCTGTTCTACCTGCTCTGAATCTACCAAACAAATAATGCCTCTAAGAGGAAAGAATTCTTTGATCAAGGGGTGGGAGACAAAAGGCTCGGCAAGTCCAGTAGGATCAGCTACCCCGGTAGCTTCGAGAATGATTTCGTCAAATTCGTCTTTTCTATCAAAGAGCTCGTTCAAAATATCATATAAATTATCATTGAGTGTACAGCAAAGACAGCCATTGTTTAACTCGACAATGGTATCATCAGGACGCAAAATAAGCTCACTATCTATGCCTTGTTCTCCAAATTCATTTTCGATAATGGCGTAGCGAGTGGTAGCATTTTTCTCAATCAAATGATTCAAGAAAGTAGTTTTTCCTGCACCTAAAAAGCCGGTAAGTATGGTGACAGGTTTTGGTGTTGTACTCATTTTTTGTCTACTTTTTGGTGGTGCAAAAGATTACAAATATAGATCATTGGCTTGTTAATGCAACGGTGTTGCATTGGTTTTTTAAAGTGGTAACTTTAAAACAGGTAAGATGGTTCAAGACTTATTGGGTTGCAAATGTCATTTCACTTAAATACTTGCAACGGTGGGAAATCACTACAAGATTGTCTTTAATACTTAAACTTCATTTATCGATTCAATGACTATATATTCACCAACCCTACTCTGCTTATATTGTCCCCCGCGTTCAGAAACATCCCAATTGCCTGTTTTAATTTCAAAGCTTAAAGTCAGTTCTTGGTTTAGATAGACTTCAAGGTCTTCTTTTTTTACTTTACTTTCATATAATTTTATAAAATAATCCTTTCCCTGATAGTTTACATAGAGTTCATGTGTATTTGTTTTCCCTTTCTTGGAGAAGAATTCTTTTGATACAATCTTACAGCGAAATGTTTTCATATTTTTATCTAATAAATGAAGTCGAGATGGCTTCAATATCTTTCTTGTTTTAATAAGCTTGTATAAATTAAAATAACCACTGTTATCCCAGTAACTGAAACCCTTTTGTTGATGTTTGAGCGTAACGTCACCACGAAAGCTGATGTTAAATACTGCCAACGGTGGAATGTCACATACTTAATTACTTCTCCAAAAGTAGTTTCAAGTATTCTTTTCCAGTTTCATCATTTACCAAAATTTCTTCTGTTTCAATTCCCCATCTTTGTAACAAAGCTATAGAAGCTAAATTGTCAGGACTTATAGTTGCTATGAGTCTTTTTTGCCAGAATGCTTGTTGTTTTTTCAACAAGGCCAATACCTCTGTCATAATACCCAACCTTCTCTCACTGGGGTGTATCATATAAACTATTTCTAATTCATGGGCTTTGGTATGTGTTGTTTCTTTTAATTCCAAATGACCAGATAAGAGGTTTTTCTGGTAGATTCCCCATATCCAAAACCAACGCTTGTTTTCTCCTTCATAAATTTCTAGTATTTTTTTAAAGAGCCTTCTTTCTTCCTGCTCATCACCCGATGCCCCACCCATAAATCGCATGGAGGCTTCATCAAGAGCCATTTCTACGAATCTGTCTTCATCTTTAGGCGAATAAGGTGTGAGTGATAACCTCGAGGTTTTTAATTTTGGTGGATACATTTTATCTTGATTGAAAGGCACTTTAATATTTATCCCAAAAGAGTTACCTAACATCTTTGATGATCAAAGTCAACGCTACTTCATCTTCTCTTAGGTTTAAGTACAATTTGTTGAAAGCAAAACTTTCGGTTCGGGTAGTGTATTTCTGAGTAATGCAGCCTTTGGATACATACAAGCTTTTTTTCACGGGATTGTATTGAATAGAATCAGCCTGTATCTCTATTTTCCTCCCTTTTTTGGCAAGCGAAACCTTCCCCTGTAAATAGATTATCTTACCAGGGATTGATCTTTTGTTAGCTGCTACGAAATGAAAATCGTGAATAGTATCGTTGACAAGGGCATTTGATGAAAAATTACGCTGACATTTTACATTTTTAGCAAAGGAATAAAGTCCAATGGTGTAGTCGATCAGTTCGGCACCTCCGTGTTTGCCGTGTCCTGGGATTACAAATTTGGCCTGTCCATAATGTTGTTTTACCCTTCTGGCGGTGTTCGACCATTCGTTGAGGTTTGCATCGGCAATATTGCCAAGCCAGCCACCCTTGTTTCTGATTTCATTGCCTCCAAACAGTACCTTTTCGTCGAGCACCCAAACCACGATGCCGTCACGGGTATGAGCTGCTCCCAGGTAATGACAAATCACTTTTTGCCCTCCAACTAATAAGGTTAGCTTTTCTTTAAACCCAACTTTGGGTATGGGTAATTTTTTGTCTTTGGCAATTTGCCTGGTTAGTTCATATGCATAGGTTTTGATGCCATTTTTGTGTACCACATCTAAGCCTTCCATGGCATCAGGGTGCCACCGGTCAATGACATAACCCACGATTTTTGCTCTTTTTTCATTTTTAACCCAATCAATCAAATGTTGAGTTTCTGTATCAGAATCTGGCGTAGACACAATGAGCGCTTCTTTGCCAGAAATATACACCAATCCATTGTTGTAATTGCAAGTATGGACATAGGTAGAGTTGGTCAATTTAGTCAACTTTAGACATTCCGAAGCTTTCTCAATTTGTCCAAATAGTAGGTGAACGAGCCCACAAAATAGGAGGGAGAGGTATGTTTTTTTAATCAAGATTGAGTAGTAATTTTTAATGAAAGTTTACCCTGTTAGCCTTAGTTTAGCATAACGACAACTAAGGCTTTAAAAATGAATGGTCAGGTTACGACTGACTTTGCGCAGCAACCTGATCGTTTGTGGCTAATTTTGGCCAAGCCAAGACAATTACAAACGATCCAATATTTGTTCTACTTAGTTATCGCGTCGCTTAAACTAAGTAGAACTGGGATTTTTTTAAATTCTTAATAGCCTACCTGATAGGTTTTAAAAGCCTATCAGGTCTGGAGCTAAACCTATAGCTTATTCAGTTTATTCATTTTCTCTATCAAGTCTCCTTTAATGGCAACTACCGCCGGTTTGGGGACATTATCCTTATCGAAAGGCCATTTACTCGTAGGGTTTTTGATATCTCTGGTTTGCTCGCCAGGATGTTGCACACTCAAAAACAGTGTTTTGCCATCGGGTGAAAACCAAGGCCCAGTAAGCTCAGCATCGGTGGGTGCTGAGGCTACCCGAATGACTTTTCCTGCGTCTTCTCCGTGTCGTGGAATCACGAATAAGCTATTATTTTTGAAGGGCATATAAGGCTTATCTTTTCTATTCATCGAGCTGCCCGACATATCGGAGGTCATCCAAAGATTCCCAGCCATATCAAAAGCCAAATTATCGGGACAAGAGAAACCATTTTCTTCGCCACCTGCCAAATAAGTGGAAGCTTTAAAGGTTAAGGCATCGAAAGCTCCATTGGTTTCTTCTATTTTTAGAATAGACCCGTGAAAATCTTTTTTGTGCTTGTTATTGGTGAGTGCCACTAATATATTTCCAGTAATAGGGTCAATTTCAATATCTTCCGGGCGATTGAGTTCGGTAGCCCCTAGTAGTTTAGCTGCTTCCCGAGCCCTGATTAACACCTCGGTTTGGTCTTTGAACTTTTCTTTCAATACAGATTGCGTTTCCCAATCCAGTGCCAGCCATTCTCCTTTATCAGTGTTGGCTACGTACAGTGTTCCTTCTTTCAAAGAACCTGGTTTGGAAGAGACAAACTTGTATAAATGTTCACTGTTTTTGTCATCCCCAGTATAAGCCACTACCCGCTTATCCTTTAGTTCATATAGGGTACAACATTCGTGGGCAAATCTGCCCAGTGCAATGTGCTTTTGAGCGGTACCATCTTTAGGGTTAATTTCTACCACCCAACCATAATGCTCTGGGGGATAATTGTAAAATTTTTCCCAACCATACCAACTACGCCTATGGGTTGGCTTGTTGTTTTCATCGTATTCCGTTTCTCCAAAAAAACTATCATAGTTTTCTTCGCAAGTCAGAAACGTTTTCCAGGGAGTAATGCCTCCTGAGCAATTGCTATGAGTGCCTATAACAGTGCTTTTGTCTTTAATTGGGGCATCCCAGTTCAATTTTATTGGCGTTTGCGCGGTAATGCGGCGATTGAGCGGGTCGTTTTGCACCACTTGCCATTTCCCGTTTTCTTCTTTTACCCTTACAATACTTCCGCCTACATTGTACATCTCTTTGTCTACCTGTTCTTTGGTTCGATGCTCTTCTGGTTTTTCGTGGGCTCGATAGTCAAAATCAGAAACAAAGAGCGGGTTGATGTACTCATGATTGACCCATAGCAAACCATCCTTAGGGTTCTTGTCATCAAGCGGGATAAAACAGGTAAAATCATTGTTGAACCCGAAAGTATCTTTATCGCTGATTTTATCACCCCATTTTACAACGGTATGATAATCTAACCCCTTGGCCAACAGTAAATCATCTTTATCTGAAGCAGCCAATCCTTCTAGCACCAGTTTTTTGAGGCTTTCAAGGCTATCCTTGGATACCACTTCGCCCTGGGTAGGGGTGCTGGTGTTGCCACAACTTGCCAAAAAAGGAGGAGCGATCATGGCTCCCAAAGTGGCTTTTCCTAAAAAGGAAATAAATTCTTTTCGACTATAGGCTTTGTTTTTAGTCTTCATTTGCGTGTTTTCTCAATTACAATGAATTGTTGTGATGTTATTTACTTTTGAAATAGTCCCAAGCCAATTTGGCGATTTTTGCAATGATTTGTTGGTTGGTAGCGTTGCTTTCGGAAGAATCGCTGACGAATACACTGATGTAGAAATAAGTATTGTCTGGCAAGAAAACAATGCCAATGTTATTTAAAGCTCCAGTGATCCCTTTTTTGTTTTTGCCCGAGTAGCCAGTTTTATGGGCTACCACTGTTTCTTTTGGCAATAAACCTCTAATGCGTTTTTTGCCAGTTTTGGTACCTTTCAATACATTCAGAAGAAAATCGTGACTCTTTTGAGTTAATAGATTGTTGGTGTTTTCGAAGAACAATTGCAACGCTTGATTGGCTGCTTTGGGCGTAGTCCAGTTTTCATACTGAATATGCCATTTGGCTTGCATGACAATCTCTGGATACACAATGGCGATGTCTTTAATCCCTATTTTGTGCATGTATGCATCTGCTATTTTAGGGCCTCCTATAAGCTTAAAAAGTAAGTCGCACCCGAGGTTATCACTCCAGGCTACGGTATATTTAATGACCTCTGCCAGGGATATTTTTGTTCCGTTTGGATATTTTTTTCTGAGCGGACTCCATAAATGGCTATAGGCCTCCACCATTTTTTTGTCAAGCGTAATCTTTTGATCCAGGCTAAACTTTCCCTGATCTACCTGATGCAAGACAGTCAACGCCAGGTGATATTTATAGACGCTCTGCATAGGCAAATGCTTATCTCCATTGATAGAAAGCCTCTCTTTTGGGTTGGCTCCTTGAATGGCTACGCCAACCGTAGCCGATTTACCTTTCAATACCTGATTGATTTTTTCCTTAAGAGCCTGAATGGATTGTGCTTTTGAAAATCCAACAATTAATAAGAAGAATAGGGTGAATGCAGTTGCTTTTTTTGTCATTAGTTTTTCTTGAGTAAATGATCTAAAATGTATAGTGCAAAATGCATTTTATGACTTGTATTTGGTAGTATTTTTAAATTTAATCTTCCCTTACCATCCATAATACCCTTTGGGTTTCACTCCTTTTAATCGTAAGTATACTACACATTGTCCTCGGTGGTGGATGATGTGATTTTCCAGGGCATAAAATAAACGCCATATGGGGATTTTATCTCCTGCAAAGTCACAACTAGCCAAGAGTTTTTCGTTGGGAAGTTCATCAATAGACTGCCGCACAAAAGTATACATGTTTTTTAGTTCTTTAATGACATCTTCTTTGGGCATTTGTACGGGCAGTTTTACATCCTTGTAAGGGTTTTTGAGACCTGCACGCCCAGCGAGTTGTCCACAAGTATAAATGACACAGTGCCGCCATTGCTCAGCAAAGCTCATGGCTTCCTTGGTGTATTTAAAAGTAAAAAACTCAGGAGGCATTTGTTCTACATTGGTGAGGGTCATTTTTTCGGACCTGAGCCAAGCTGTTTTTAGTTCTTGGCGAAGCAGTTTTACCGATTCTGGATTTTCTGGCCCCTGTGTAGCATCTTCAAGAGCGGCCAGACTTGCCTTGCCACTTCCGGTTTGACAACCCCATATGGAAAGTAGTCCCAGGCCAGCAAAATTTTTGAGAAAACGAGTACGGTTCATTTTAGCTTTGATTTATGTTTTACCTTATAGAAGAGGAGTAAGGGTAAAGTAAATCATTTTTTATGAATGCAACAATGTTGCATTTGGTTTGTGTGATAGAAATAGGGAAAAATTGGCTTATCACTGCTAGGATGTGAAGTGGTTCGTTACAGGATTCGTGCAGGAAGGGTTCAGGCTAAAATTAAGCAAAAAGCGACTTACCAAGATAAACAGGGTAAGTCGCCAGCGTATTCATTCAAACTTTTCGCCTAAGTGTTGAGCAAAAGGAAAGAAAATGGGATTTATTTGCCTCCCATAAGTTCTTCTAGTTTTTTATTCAAGGCCTTACCTTTTAAGTTTTCACCAATAATTTTTCCTTGCTTGTTGAGCAAGAAATTTTGAGGGATAGCTTGGATATTATAGGTGTGGCTTGTGGCTGATGACCAACCTTTTAGATCTGATACCTGGACCCAGCTTAAGCGATCTTTTTGAATGGCCTTTTTCCAAAGTGTTGATTTAGTATCTAAAGAAACACTGTAAATTGTAAAGCCTTTATCTTTGTATTTGAGATAATTGGCCACAAGATTGGGATGTTCTTTACGACAAGGGCCACACCAAGAAGCCCAGAAATCAATCAGCACATATTTACCACGCAAAGAAGATAGTTTGATGGCCTTTCCTTCGGGAGTGTTGAGGACTATTTCGGGAGCCGTACTTTCCAGCGCAATATTTTCTAATATTTTTACTTTTTCGGTGAGGTATTGGGTTATTTCCCAGGAAGGATGGGCTTTTTTAAACTGCTTGACCATAGGTTTAATATCGGCCAAATGACTACTGTTCCAACTAGCAGAAATTTCATAAACCGCCAAAGAACTGGCCAGTTGTTCTTTCAAAAATACATTGAGTGTCTTTATAGATTGTTGCTCATGCATTTGTTGTTCCTCACGCAGGGCATTAGTCTTTTGGGCATACTTAAATTTAATGGCTTGAAGCTTTTGCGCATCTTTTACCCCTTTTTTTTCTGTTTGTTCCTCTTTGTATAGCTGCCGAGCTCTTTTTATAATGATGGGATAGTATTTGTCCTCTAATTGCTTTCGCTTATTTGCATAGCGTAAATAAGCGTTGGTAGCTTTTGATCCTGTGGCGAACTGAATATGCTCTGCATTTAGTGAGGTCTCGATGGTTCCTGGACCATCTATGGCTACTTTTATACGCCCCTGTCTGGAGATAAACCAGTAAATAGTCGGTTTTTTGAATGGGAACTTTAGTTCAAATGTTCCATCGTCTTTGGTTACCAATTCTTTTACAGAGCGATGTTGAGTACTTTGAAAATTCATTTCTAGAGCACGTATGGATTGTCCTGCTTTATACTGCTCAAATTTTCCTTTGATGATTACTTGGTTTTGGGCGTTTAGATTAAAAACCAGAAAAAATGTAACGAAGGTGAGGTAATAATTTTTCATTGAATTGTAACGGTTTAGTATAGTATATATAATATTGCCTACTAAGTTGATAAACTTTGTTAAAATTTCACAATACTTACTTTATCTTCTTGAGCATAGATAAGAAAATGCTACTCTCCTCTTCGTTGTTTTCAGTCTTCCGTAAGGATTAGAAGGTTTTTATTCATTAAAAAACTCCAGATCATCCTTCGGAAGACAATAATAACATTGAAATATAAGATCGAGTCTTGGTTAAGCCACCCTCCACTAATTTGCTCAACATTGAGCGTGTATTGCCGCACTGGATGAGAGAGTTTTTACAAGATCAACGCATTAAAAACTAATATGGCTTTCATACCTGTCTTCTTAAAACTAACCGATTTATCATCTTATTCGCCAAACCGTTTCATTTCACCTTGTAGTAACAAATAACTTTTAATGGCTAAGATTATACTTACTATTGATAACCTAAAAGTTGTCAGGGTAAAAGCAATAAGAGTTGTTATCACACGATCTGATAATTCGGGAATATTCAACTAAAAACAAGTGTACTTTTAAGCAAAAAAGTCTAGCTCTTCCAGCCTTTGTCATAAAGCCCAAAGAGTTAAATATAAGGGATGGCAGTATTTAACGAATTAATGTCTCAAATAGACGTATATTGCTTTTTTAGACAAAAAAGATTATTCATAAATTTGAAAACAAACAAATACGATTACCTGAAATACAAATTTGTCTTACAAGTAAAAGGGTAATTTCAGCCCTGTTAAATGGGTTGATTAAAATCATAATTATGAGAAGCAAGATGAACAAAGCTTTGAAATTTTGCCAATCATCATAAGAAATGACTTGTTCAGGTAAGCAACTTAGTAGCTGAAGTCGGAGATGACTTCAGTGACAAAATAGTCTAGAAAATTTAATTATTAGGATTAATGAATCAGCCCAAATTGTCCAGGATACGATTATATCCTGTAAAGTCTCTTGACCCAATTGAAGTGTCAAGTGCAACGATTGGATCATTTTCTTTACTTCATGACAGGGAATTTGCCTTGGTGACAGAAGATGGTCAATATATAAATGGAAAACGAACAGGAAGAGTTAACCAACTCAAAGCCACTTATGATCTGGATGAAAAATCAGATATACTCCAAATTACTTTGAGCTCTAGAAACGCGAGAGACAGTATAAAACCCATCACTTTTGAGTTAAAAGAGGGGAATACCTCGCTTGAAAACTACCTGTCTAACTTTTTTGATATGAAGGTATCTGTAATAAAGCGAGAAAATGGCGAACTAATGGATATTCCAGAAACAGGAAGTGTTACGATTGTGAGCGAGGCATCATATACTTCACTTTTCTCTGACAACCTTGGCGATTCAATGGAAGATTTAAGGCTTAGATTTAGAACAAATTTAGAAGTTGGGGAGGTACCCCCTTATTGGGAAGATGAATTGTTTAAATCTCCAGGAATAGGAGTAAGGTTTAGAGTAGGTGAGGTAGAAATGATTGGCTTAAGTCCCAGGATAAGATGTAATGTTCCTCCAAGAAATCCATTGACAGGAGATACGGACAAAAGTTTTGCGAAACGCATGATGGAGAGCCGATCACAGAACTTGCCAAAAGGTAGTCATTTGCCAGAACATGGAAACTTCTACCACCTAACAATTAATACCTATTTGCCGCCAGATCAGCAAGGCAAGCAGTTGCAAATTGGCGACGCCATTCAAATTATTGATACTGTTGACCTAGATTCGCTTTAACATCAATTTTCAGGAGAATCATAATTAGGCTGCATCACCTGTAAGCAATGGCCTTACTAGTTGAATGAATGTCTTAAATAGACGTATACTGCTTTTTAAGACTTGAAGGGTTATTGACATGTTTGAATAATGAACAAATGCTATCATCCTGACCATACGAATTGAATCGTGATAAACACCAAATATCATAAAAACTAAATAACAATTGACTGTACAATGGAAACAAAAAACAATCAACATATAAAATGCCCTGTAATGCACGGGGGAAATACTTCCAATGGTACCACAGAGAGACAATGGTGGCCAAATTCGCTCAATATTGAGATTCTCCATCAGCACGATGTTAAGACCAACCCAATGGATAGTGATTTTAATTATCGGGAAGCACTCAAAGACCTTGACATCGAGGCTCTTAAGTCTGATATGCATGATTTGATGACCGATAGCCAAGACTGGTGGCCCGCAGATTGGGGGCACTACGGAGGCTTAATGATTAGACTATCATGGCATTCATCTGGTACCTATCGATCAGCCGACGGTCGGGGAGGGGCAAGTACTGGTAATCAGCGATTTGCTCCGCTTAATTCTTGGCCTGACAACGCTAATTTAGACAAAGCGAAGCGTTTATTATGGCCTTTGAAAAAGAAATATGGCAACAAAGTAAGCTGGGCAGATTTGATTGTGTTGGCAGGGACGATTGCTTATGAAAGTATGGGGCTAAAAACTTTCGGATTTGCTTTTGGCAGAGAAGATATCTGGCATCCGGAAAAAGACGTGTATTGGGGGACTGAAAAAGAATGGTTGGCACCAAGTGAAAATCGTTACGAAAAATTAGAAGATCCTGCGACCCTTGAACAACCACTTGGGGCTACGCATATGGGACTAATTTATGTAAATCCAGAAGGAGTAAATGGGGTGCCTGATCCATTGAAAACCGCAGCACACGTAAGAGAAACGTTTGCCAGGATGTCTATGAATGACGAAGAAACGGCAGCACTTACAGCAGGTGGGCATACCGTTGGAAAAATGCACGGAAATGGAGATAAAAGTAAACTGGCAGCCGAACCTGAAGGAGCAGGCATAGAAATGCAGGGGTTAGGATGGGCAAATGAAGCATCAGGATTGGGTAAGTACACGATCACGAGTGGTCTTGAGGGGGCATTTACCACTGAGCCAACCCAATGGGATACAGGCTATTTTGACATGCTATTTGGTTATGAATGGGAATTGAAAAAAAGTCCTCTTGGGGCCTATCAATGGCAACCAAAAGATATTAAGGAGGCACATATGCCAGTGGATGTGTTAGATCCAAACATCAAAATAATGCCAGTCATGACTGATGCAGACATGGCGATGAGAGAAGACCCTATTTACCGAGAAATTTGTTTAAGGTTTAAAGAAGATCATCAATACTTTTCAGAGACCTTTGCCAGAGCCTGGTTCAAATTGACCCATAGGGATCTAGGGCCAAAAACCAGGTATTTTGGTCCCGATACACCTTCTGAAGATTTAATTTGGCAAGACCCAGTTCCTCAAGGAAATACTGAATATGATGTAGCCACGGTGAAATCTAAAATTGCAGATTCAAACCTGTCTATGGTAGACTTAATAATCACTGCTTGGGATAGTGCCCGCACATTCAGAGGATCTGATAGGAGAGGTGGAGCAAATGGAGCACGCATTAGACTTGCCCCTCAAAAAGATTGGTTGGCAAATGAACCCGAAAGACTTGCTAGAGTCTTGGGTGTTTTGGAGCCTATAGCCGAAGAATTCGGGATAAGCGTGGCTGATGCGATTGTTCTTGGTGGTAATGTGGGGATAGAGGCCGCAGCACAAGCCGCAGGTATAGAAATAGAGGTGCCATTCCTTCCTGGGCGTGGAGATGCCACCCAAGAGATGACAGATATTGACTCTTTTGCTCCATTAGAGCCTTTGGCGGATGGATTTAGAAACTTTCAGAAACAAGGTGTTATTACAAACCCCGAGGAGATGATGCTTGACCGGGCCCAGTTGCTTGGGCTAACCGCAGCAGAAATGACGGTATTGGTAGGAGGCCTGCGGGTAATCGGTGCTAACTTTGAAGGTGCTAAGCTTGGCGTTTTTACCCAGCGAGCAGGAGTGTTGTCAAATGATTTTTTTGTAAATCTTACCGACATGAAATACAAATGGGTACCTGTAGAAGAGAATCTTTTCGAGATAAAAGATCGCAAAACAGATAATACTGTGTTTTCAGCGACAAGAGCTGATTTAGTTTTTGGATCGAACTCAATTCTAAGAGCATATGCAGAGGTTTATGCTCAAGATGATAACCAAGAAAAGTTTGTGCATGATTTTGTAAAAGCTTGGACAAAAGTTATGAACGCAGATAGGTTTGACGTTGTGTAAACCAGCCACCCTGAATTATCTTATTAAATACTATCCTAACAAGGGTAGTATTTAATTTTTAAAACCGTTTTTTGTAATCACTTGGACCTATCCCTACCCTGCGAATAAAGGCTCTACGCATCAAATCAACATTGGTGAATCCACATCTGTGCGCAATTTCCTTGAGGTAGAGGTCACTATCTTCAAGCAATCTTTTAGCGGCATCTACCCTTAGTTCTTCTACAAATGCTGCTGGTGTGCTTCCTGTTTCTTTTAAAAACACCCTACTAAAATTCCGGGTGCTCATAGATACTTTGGCAGCCAACACTGGTAGTGAAAGGTCATTTTTAATATGATCTAATATCCATTGCTGTAATTTTTTGATTCGATGGTCATCGCATATTTGAGCTGCCAAGTGGGTACTAAATTGTGATTGACCTCCTGGCCTTCTAAGAAATACAACAAGTCTTCTTGCTATTTTTAGCGCAAGCTCACGACCATAATCGTCTTCAATGAGCTTTAAAGAGAGATCTATTCCGGCAGTTATTCCAGCCGAGGTACATAGCGCACCATCTTGTATGTATATAGAGTCAGGATGAACTTCTGCTTCAGGACAACATTTGGCGAGCGCCGCTGCTTGCTGCCAATGAGTAGTAACTCTTTTGCCATTCAATAAACCAGAAGCCCCTAAAAAAAACGCGCCAGTACAAACCGACCCATACCGCCTCATATTTGGCGTGTTTTGTTGTAACCATTGTTGAAACGCCAACATCTCGAAGGCTTTGTGGTAGTCGTCTGTACCTGCTACCAACAGTGTGTCAATAGGAAATCCTATGTCATATATCGTAGTGTCTGTGGTAATGGTCATACCATCTACCTCTACTGTTTTAGATTCAGTTGCAGACATCAATTTTACCTCATATTTGGCTTTTCCATTCGATTGTTTTTGGACCTCCCTAAAAGCAGCCAGTGGGCCTGAAATATCTAATGATTGGGCGTTTGGAGGGATGGCAATGACTACTATTTTGGGTTTGGTATGCATATTTTTCTAAATCTGTATTCTTGTCTTTATAAGACATTATTGTGTCTTAAATATACGTATGCGCATTATTGTGTCAAACACTTATCTTCATTAATTTTATGTATGGTTAATTTCTAAGGCTTATGCTCCGTGGCTTGTCTTGTAATTTAATCATTCTATGCTTGCGTATTATTTCGCAATATTCGTGGAAATTGAATTTTGATTTAAAAAAAGAAATCAATGACTGGTATTAAATTAAATATTATACTTTTTGGGATTGCCCGAGACATAGTTGGCGGCAGTTCGTCTCTTACATTAGAAATGGAAGCAAATACTACCGTAGATCATTTAATGACTCGTCTACAACAAACCTATCCTGATTTTGAGCGATTGGCTAGTTTGATGATTGCGGTAAATTCGGATTATGCTAAAGGTGATCAGGTTTTACAAGCAAATGACGAAATTGCCCTCATCCCCCCGGTAAGTGGTGGTTAAAGTTATATCTTCTGCCAAGTAGAGTCTCTGGCACCTAGGTAAACAAGTGCTTGGGCAAAACAATCACTTGTTTCAAAATATTGAATGGTGAAATCTAGTACTTTAGTGCCAAACCCCTGCATTATGAATACAGGGGTTGATTGAGAATTCGCTCGTTTCATCATTGAAATCGGTGGTAGAAATTTTAATAAATGGGCTCACCTTTCGGGTAATAATTTCAGTAGACCGTTGGGTACAGCTAATTTGAAATACAAGTATTCAATAATTTTAATTTACTTCAATTATCACGTCATCAGTCAAAGGGTGAGCAACACAAGCAAGCACAAAACCTTGCGCAATTTCTTCGGGCGAAAGCGCATCTTCTACCTCCATATACACTTTTCCCGAATGACAACGCCCTATGCAGGAGGTACAAATACCACTTTGACAAGCAAAAGGTAAATCAATGTTATTCTTGAGAGCGGCATCCAGAATGGTTTCCTTAGGCTTTACTGTGATTTTATGTGCTTCACTTTTGTATTTAATAGTTACTGCTTGCTCTATGATTTCCTCTATTTGATCATCAGCATCTTTTTGGGCCTCTTCTAAACTAGCTCCAAAACTTTCTTTACGTAATTTATCCTTGGGCAATTGATATTTGGTAAAAGTGAGTTCTATTTGTTCCATCATGCCTGCTGGTCCACACATAAAATATTCACGAGGTTTGAATAACTTTTTAGGCAAGCTTTTTAAAATGGTTTGTATCATTGTAGGATTCAACATTCCCTGGTGGCCTTCCCAATCTGCGGGTGGATGCTCCAAAACGTGCACGACGTTGAGTTGTGTGCTATACTGGGCTTGTAATTCTTCAATTTTTTGCTTGAAAATAATTGAAGACTCGTCTCGGTTGGCATACACCAACGATACTAGTGAATCAGGTTCCTGAGTCAATACACATATCATAATTGACATGATGGGCGTAATACCACTTCCACCAGCAAATAATACTACCTGACGTTTGTTTTGTTGGCTAATATTGGTGGTAAATACGCCTGCTGGCGCCATCACCTCTACCTTATCACCTACTTTTACCTGGTCGTTTACATGGTTAGATACTTTGCCCCCTTTTACTCGTTTTACTGTTACAGCAGGATTGGCATCAATCTCGGGAGCACTGCATAGCGAGTAAGCACGACGCACCGACTCGCCATTCATATCGAAAATCAAGGTCAAAAACTGTCCAGGTTTATAAGCTATAGGGCCAGATTCTGGATTTTCAAAAATGACCGAAACAGCATCTTCTGTTTCCTGGATGATTTCTTTTACCTTTAGGTGATAATTATGTGAACTCATATTTCAATAGATTTTCTTTGTTAATGTGTGGAAACAGCCTGGATATTTATGGCATTACATACCACAGACTGGCTGGAATTACTTCTTTGCAAGAATTTCTGAGATAAGGTTAAGGTGAACGAATTAGCTTTAAAGCGTTAAAATCTGCCTAATGATTTGATTTGAAAAGCCCCATTCATTATCGTACCAGGCAAGTACTTTAATTAAATCCCCATCTACGACTTTAGTCATAGATAGGTCTGCTATAGATGCATGCGGGTTCTTAATGATGTCGCTTGAAACCACTGGTTCATTTGTGACGCTAAATACTCCTCGATAGCGATTTGATAAGGCCTCTTCAGACAGTATATCGTTAATCTCTTTAACCGAAGTATTGCGACTCATGACCATAGTGATATCAGAAATTGACACGATAATCACGGGGACTCTAATGGCCATCCCATCAAATTTTCCAATGAATTGAGGTAATGCTTTGGTAGTTGCTTTCACAGCTCCTGTGGTAGTAGGAATGAGATTATTCATAACTGTTCTTCCCATTCTAAAGCTCCTACTTGAGGGGCCATCAACCACTGAGTTTGAACCTGTTCCAGCGTGGACAGTCGTCATAATAGCTTTTTCAATCCCAACTCTTCTGCCCAGAATTTCAATAACCGGACTGATGTTGTTAGTGGTACAACTCGCACACGAAAATAAATTAGTATGCCCATCCTTCGTATTTACCCCATGAATTACTGTGGGAATGTTGTTACTTTCGGATGGTCCAGAGATTATGACAGTGCCAGCTCCTGCTTTGAGGTGTTTTGTAGCGTCTTCTTCACTAGTAAATACACCAGTACTCTCTACTACTACATCAACTCCCAATGCTTTCCAAGGCAACAACTCCGGATCTCTTTCCTGATAAAAGGGGATTTCTTTATCATCTATTATTAGACAATTGTCTTTAGCGTCTACTACCTTCTCAAATTTGCCATGTAAACTATCGTATTTTAAGAGGTAAGCAATGTTCTCAATAGAAGCGATGTCATTCACTGCAACTAAATCAATTGTTGGGGTATCCATCATGATTTTTAGGGTAGCTCGTCCTATTCTGCCTAGCCCATTAATTGCTACTTTTTTCATATAAAAGTTTTCAAATATTGTATTAGGCTGCACCTCCCCCAAATCCTACAGTTTCTCTATAAATCTGAGGAGAGACCTTTGCGTAGTTTTTAAAAAAACGGCTGAAATAATACTCATCTTTGTAGCCAAGTTCACTTGCTATCAATTTTACTTGTTTATCTGTCAAGTAGAGTTCCCGTTTAGCCTCTATAATGATGCGTTCAGCAATTAAATCTGTCATGGTTTTGTTGAAGTGCTTTTTGGTCACCCTTCCCAATGCTTTTGGGGTTATATTCAATAATTCTGCGTATTCGCTTGGCGCATGCTTCGTTCTAAAATGCTCTTCGATGAATTTCATAAGATTTTTGAGAATGAAGGGTTCAGATTCTTTAGCAGTATGAATTAATTCAGGTTTACGCTCAGCGACTTTTTTCCTTGAGGCAGTGATGAGCAAAATCTTGAGATAAGATACCAGCACTTCATGTTGAGCAAAGTCCCCATGGAGCATTTCATTCTTAATTTGGCCTAATAACACCTCTAATTGCGTAGCAGTGGTTTCATCTAGCTTTAATATGGGAGATTCGTAAATATTATTGAACAACACTCCATTACTAGTAATGGTCTCATGATGCTTATAAATACAAAAAAAGTCAGGGTGAAAATTTAAGGTGATTCCCTTAGCTGAATTACTTCCTGAGATCATAAAAGGCTGATAAGGAGCAAATGCCAGGATCGAATTGGATTGAAAATGGTATTCTGAAAAATTAGATTTTAAGATGCCATCTCCTTCAATTATCCAGATAATTGAATAGTAATTTAATCTCTGAACAGGGGTGAATTTACTGTAGTCTTCAAAGTTGAATAGCCTGAGGGCAAGATTTCCATTATTTTTATCTATTAGTATTAGGTTATCATCGATGTTAAGCATATCATTTTAATTTTCTTTCTTTTTCATCTATGAATTGATCAGGAATACTGATGCATTTCTTTGTTATCGATCTCTGATTACACGCTTAGTTTTTGTCACCATACGCTCATAAATACTGATAATGAAATTCTTGATTACTCAATGCCTACTTCAAGGTTTGAAGCCTTCACTTCAGGAAAATCGATGGTAGTATTAGCCGTATTGTTAAAGTAGTTGGTGAAAATATTAAGCCCTACATGGGCGATTATCTCTGCTACCTGACCTTGCGTATAGCCCGCCTTTATTACTTCATGTACATCTTGATCATTGACCTGTCCCTGCTTTTCCACAAGTTTCAAAGCAAATTGAAGCGCTGCCTGAATCTTAGGATTTAAACTTCTGCCTTTTCTGGCGTTAAGAAGCTCATTTGTACTTATACCAGCCATTTTTTCGCCTAGTAAAGAATGTGCAGACAAACAATAATCACAAGCATTTGTTTGGGCAACTGCCAAAGCAATCATTTCCCCCAATTTGCTGCCTAATGTGCCTTTACTTAAGGCTTCACTAAGATTTAAATAACCTTCTAAAACAGCAGAAGAGTGCCCCATAGTTTTCATCATATTGGGGACAAGGCCCAATTTTGCTTGAATGCCTTTAAAAAGTTCTGATGTTTTATTGGAAACTTCTTCTTTGTGAACAATGTCTAATCTAGCCATATCAAAATTATGTTTAGTTGTGTTTGCTACAAAGTTAGCGTAATGAGATAGCTCATAAAATGGATAATAGGTGCTACTAGATGGACAATTTTCCTAGAGTCAATTAGGGGAGACTCAGGTCAAGTTTGGTAAATATTTACATTCCTTGCTCTCTTAAAAGGATGTACAGGAAAAGCAGTATAAGTTCCCTTTGCTATGTTCAGTGTTCCGTATCGTCGTAAACTAACCAACAAAAGAAAGCCTGTTTTGTAAGGGTTGGGAGGCTTCTATTCATAACTGGGAAAACTATTTTTTTACTCAAAAGGTAATAACATATCCTGATATAGTATAACTTGATAGCTAAACTAAAGCACTTGCCCATGTCATTCAGAAAACAATTTGGAGGAAAGCTTACCAAAGAAATCATTGCCCAATACGAACAATCGCCCAACTGGAAAAATGGTGCCTTTGAAAACATAGAACCTGTAGATATGAGTATGGGGCTTACCAAAATGCCAGGGATTATTTACAAGCAACTGTCCAACCGAAAAGTGCGACAGCCCCAAAAGTCATTGCCCATTCAAGCATTTGATCAAAAGGCTTTTCTTAAAAACTCAGACCAAGCCCAAATGATTTGGTATGGACACTCGGTGTTGTTGTTGCGCATGGGTGGCCTGACCATATTGATTGATCCCATGTTGGGCAATAATACTACACCCATAGCACCTATGCCTACCAAGCGGTTTTCTGAAAATACGCTACAACTAATTGATGCTTTTCCTGAAATAGATTTGGTATTGCTCACTCACGATCATTACGACCACTTAGACTATGCCAGCATAGAAAAACTACGTCGCAAGGTAAAGCAGTGGGGGGTGGCATTGGGAGTAAAGCGGCATTTAGAATATTGGGGAGTGGCAGGAACTACCATTACAGAGTTTGACTGGTGGCAAGTGATGACTATAGGCAGTCTAAACTTTACTTTTACGCCCACCCGACACTTTGCAGGCAGGGGCCTAAGAGACCGAAACAAATCGTTTTGGGGTGGTTGGGTGCTTGAGAGTCCCCAAGAAAAAATATGGTTTAGCGGAGATGGGGGCTATGGCAAGCATTTTAAAGAAATAGGGCAACGGCTAGGTCCCTTTGACTTTGCGTTGCTAGAGTGTGGGCAGTACAACGACGATTGGGCTGAGATACATCTATTTCCACAAGAATGTATAAAAGCAGCCCTTGATACGGGCACAAAAAACATCATGCCTGTGCATTGGGGTGGTTTTGCACTTTCTTATCAACATACCTGGCAAGATCCTGCCGAAGATTTTGTGAAAGCTGCCGAAGCAGCTCAGCTCCATTATACCTTACCACGTTTAGGCGAAATTTTCAATGCGCAAGACCAAATAACCGAAAAGTGGTGGCGGGACTTTGACTAACCAAAACATAGTTACGATAATATATCATTTGTATAGAAACAGGAGGTTTGAGAAAAATCAATTTCTAAATTTGAAAGACCTGAAATGAAAGAAATATCTCTATTTGAGCAAACCTTAGTTGCTTTTGAAAAAGCAGATACTGATGGATGGAGCTTGAACCAACTGGTTCAATATATTCTTACGAATCATGTGGTTACGACTTATGATAACGCAATGACTCGTTTTATTGAATATCGAGTGTTCTTTCTGGGATATTTGAAATTGGAGTTTAATCTTCATCGGGACAGTGAACCCCTGGAGATCGAAACTGATTATTGTTTGTATTTTAAACTAAGTTTTGTCGATAATAGCGGGGAAGAAATAAAAGTCTTAAGAAATAGTGAAATCTTTTGTGTGTCTTATGTACTCCTCTTTAAAGTTCCGGCAATGAATGAAGAAGTTCCTGGTTTAGAAGAATCAGTTCAGCTTGCCATCACGCAAACGCTGGCACCCCTGAACCTTGAAAAGAAAGGAGGGCTTCTTTCTTATATTAAAGATGAATTCAATAAAGACTTATCAAATATTCAAACGTTAGACTTTAACAGCCTCTTGATGTACCTTTCTTTAAATGCTGAAAAGTTTCGTTTGAAATCCTGTACAGAAGCCCAATTGGAAAAAATTGATGAAAATATGGGAGTGTCACTTCCGCAATTTTATAAAAGATTTCTTCGGGTAGTCGGCCTTGGAAACAAACTGAATCCTCATTTGGTATCCAACGTTGAAGGTTTTGAGTATTCTCGGGGAAATGAGCTATTTGTATTTGCTACTGATATTATTGACTTTGCTCTTTTTCTGGGCCTTAAAGATGATCCAAATCAGATGATTAGCCATCAATGGACTACCGACAATCCTTATGGAGATAGTCCATACTCCACCTTTCAAACTTTTAGAGAATATGTAGCGGAGCAAATCATAAAATTTGAGACCAAATGAAGGTGAATGTCACCATATTCATTAAAAAGAGCACGCCATACTTTTCCTTTTTCCGCATTTACCACTTGGGTCAATTCAATAGATTTCCTGACTAATATTTTATGTGAATAAATTTATTTGACACAAAATTACCAGAGGTATTTAATGTTTTAAACTACCTAAAAGAGGGGATAAATGAGTGGTTTTTTCGAACTACAAAACAACTTTTGCAAGGTTGTTTTTATAAAGGTTGTTGCTTGCTTTTATAGACTTTGTTATTTTAAAGACTTTATAATTTACCTGTCATTTTGAGTGCAACGAAAAATCTGCTGGTAAAACGAGTCCTTTGATTTATTTACTTTTTATGGTATCCAGTATAGTCAGGACTGCGAAGCTATCGAGAGAACAAGTTCGTGTTCTCCTGAGAATAATAGGAGTCAGTATCCAAGATAGTGAGGACTGCGACCAGTTTCGTTCCTTGATACCGCCTGTTTTCCCGTCGGTAGTAGTTAATATCCAGAATAGACCAAGCTGGTGGTTATGTTGAAATAACCATAACCCTAAGTAGTAGTTGTACTGGCAGATATTTCACTGCGTTCAATATGACAAACTAGGTGGGAGGTCCCCAGTATAGTCAGGGTTGCATAAATGAAACCCTCTTTCTCTTCTTAAGCCCAAAAAACAAACAGGGTATGATAACCCTTCAGTCCATCAAAACCGTTTGCGAAATCAAAGGATATAGGTTTAAACGTGAATTTTGCAAGCTTGAGTAGGTAGTAAACTGACCGTAATTATTAAACCAAAAAAGCGCAGAAAGAAGACTTCTACGCTCAGGAAAAAAATACAGTTGAAGGACTTGATTTAAGTTATTTAGAAACCAAATCAGTAACGGTAGATAATAACCAATCTTTTGCCTTTTTTTCGTCAGTAAAATACTTGGTATTAAAAGCCTTGCTGGTATCACCTTCCATTGTTTGCTTGATTGAAAGATTGGGGACAAAGTCTTCACTGGGCAAGAGTGCTATCTTGGTAAAGCCAATCTGGGCATACACAGAAAAAATTTGTTCATTGATCCATTCTTGCACTCCTGGATCAATAATATACTGAAAGTCCATCATGTTTCCCAGCGCCTTTTTGGGCTGATACTTGTGAAGAAGTTGGAGGTAAATCTGCAATTCGGCGATGTATTCCTCACGAGACATCTTCGCAGAATTCTGGGTGAAGTAGAAGTAAAATAAATTGTATTGGGTATCTAAAGCAATATAAAAGAACCTGTCGGAGTGTAGTGTTTTCATGTCTATCTAGAATGGTTTACTAATTAACCATGTCGGTACTTATCAGATATCACCCCCCTTTTTTAGATTTTTTTTTCAATAGCGTCAAAATATAGATTTTGGGCTTCGTTTTCCGCTGATTTAGAGGCCCTTTAGTATATGCAGAATTGCCCAAATAAAAGCGACTTTCTCCATCGTAGAAAAAGCCGCTTTGTACTTTGATGAGGGTTTCAGTATTTATTTTTTGAGCAAATCTGATAACCAATAAATGCCGCGTACAGTTGTCATAGGAAACGCCGTTGAATGAGTACCACCTACCACGATGTGTTTTAGAGATAGACTTTGATCGTTTCTGGCTTTGAGCATAGCGATAAGTTTATCGGCTCTCTCGCCCAATGTTTTTTCCTGTTTGCCATAAGATATGAAAACGTTGGCATTGAGGGTTTTACCTTTATGTGCGGCACTAGTTCCAAGCTTATATAGGTGAGGAGTACTACCCTTGGACGGACTACCAAGAATGTAGTTTTTGAAGGTATCGGGTTGAGTGAGTAGTATATAGCCGCCAAATCCACCGCCCAACGAATACCCAAAGTAGGTCCGGTTTGTCGGGTCAGTTCGGTAATTGCGTTCCACATACTTAATCACATCATCACGAATAAAAGCCAAATGCTTACCAGCTTGCCCAAATTGATACTTGGCTTGATGCTCCAGTTTCTTGGACTTCATGATAGAGTAATCCCGATATCGACTTACGTGGGCACCTGCTTCTTTTTTGAGTTTCTCATCGCCATCTTTTTGCCAGGAAATCCCAACTAAAATGGCATTTTCCAGAATGTATTCAGTAGCACCAGACAACAGCTCGACATGCCAAATGGCATCGGTATAATAAATTACAGGGTGTTTTTTGTCCGTTTTTTCTGAATACTTTTCTGGTAATCTAATGTACAACTCATATTGTCTCCCATTTTTGGTGTCCTTGATGGGCACTACCTTTGTTCGGGCAAACGCTAACTTAGACCTTTCTTTTGCATTTTCTTGGGCAAAGGCAGCATTGCCTACTATAGCAATGATGAGTATGAATAATTGAATAGTTTTCATGTCATTTCTTCTTTTGGTTAATATGTTTGGTGATAATTATCATCTACTTTATTGGTTAGCGATTTTTGCCGTGAAGCGTAAAACCATTTTTATCATTTTAGTTTCAGGTTATTTCTATTATCTAAGCCTGGTTTTTAATAGCTATTTTTTAGCAATTCCGATAGCCAATAAATACCGCGTACAGCTGTCATTGGAAACGCTATTTGATGAGTACCCTCTACTACGATGTGTGTTAAGGACAAACTTTGGTCGTTTCTAGCTTTGAGCATGGCAATAAATTTATCGACATATGCGCCCAATTTCTTTTCCAGCCTACCATATGAAATGAACACGTTGGCGTTGGAGTCGGCCGCCTTAGAGCCAAGCTTAAGAATATAAGGAGTGCTCGTATGATCGAGAGATGGACTCCCAAGGATGTAGTTTTTAAATGTATTTGGCTGGGTTAGTAATATGTACGTACCAAATTCACCACCCAATGAATATCCAAAATAAGTACGGTTAGTAGGATCAGTTCGGTAATTGCCCTCTACATACTTAATGACAGTATTACGAATGAAATCAAGATGATCATTGGCATGCCCAAATTGATATTTTGCCTGATGCTTTGGGTTTTTGGATTTCACGAATGAATAATCCCGAAATCTACTTAAGTAAGCCTTTGATTTTTTATTGAGGTCTTTTTGCCAGGAAATACCAACCAAGATGGCGTTTTCCAGGATGTACTCAGTAGAACCAGACAACACTTCGACATGCCATGGTGCATCGGTATAATAAATCACTGGATGTTTTACATCCGTTTTTTCTGAATACTTTTCTGGTAACCTAATGTACAACTCATATTGCCTCCCATTTTTGGTGTCCTTGATGGGCACTACCTTTGTTCGGGCAAATGATAACTTAGAGTTTTCTCCCGTGTATTCTTGGGCAAAAGCAGCATTGCCTGCTATAGCAATGATGAGGATGAGTAATTGAATAGTTTTCATGATTTCTTTTGGTTGATATGTGGGGTGATTTTATTCATTATTTTTGGATCTGAGATTCTCAATGATTTGAGCATCTACCCAGAATATGTCTACATTTTCATATTTTTTTGAACCCATATTCCTATTAAAGAAGAGATATTTGCCGTCTGGTGTTACCGTGGCACCAGCTTCCCAGGCAGGAGTGTTTATCTTGTCGCCTAGATTAATGGGCGTACCCCAAGAACCATCTTTCTGGCGAAAGCTAATGTAGATATCAGAGTCGCCATATCCACCTTCTCTCTTACCATCAAATATGAGGTAGGATTCATCTGGGGCGATGAACGGGTGAAAGCTTTTCCCACTATTAATCTCTTTACCGAGTAGTTTCGGTTCTTCATGTTTTCCATCCACTAATCGAGAATAGCGAATAGAACCCGTAAAGTCTTTTTTGAACTCATCAAAAAAATAAGTTCCTTTAGAAGAAGCTGTAAGGCGCATAATTGGCATGTTTCCTAAAGGGGGAGCAAGCTTTTTTAGCTCTGACCAGTCGCCAGCTTGGGTACGTTTCATATACCGTTTGCCCAAATGCAGGGTCTTACCATCAGGAGATATAGAAGGAGTTCCCACCCTGGGCGATATCACCGACTTGTGCCATTGATTATTTTTATTTTGAACCACCACAAATTCCATTTTTTTATTTTTCTCGTCTTCTCCAACTTCTCTGAGAAAATAAAATTCTTTTAGGTCAGGAGTGAAGACCCCGGCACATTCCCAATCTTTGGTAGTCACCATACCAGGTGCAAAAGGTTCAGGAGTCAGGCCTGGTGGTTTTTGTCCAAGATAAGGGCTAGGACTTTCTATAGCGGTTGAATCACTGTCCTTCGTGGATTGCTTTTTAGTATTGCATGCATTGAAAAACAATGCGATTGCAAACACTACACACACAACATGATAATTTTTCATAGTTTAAATTTTTAGGTCCTATTTATGTTTTTTTAACCAAGAAGCACCCGAGGCATTGGGTATGATTTTTTTCATTGAAGAACCATCTTTATTCATCACATAAACATGTCTTTTCTTATTTTCGAAGGATGAAAAAATAATTTTAGAACCATCAGGAGACCAGGATGGGTGCCAATGCTCGAAATTATCAGTGGTTAAGCGTTTTTGATTAGACCCATCTATATTCATCACATAAATTTCACGATTTCCGTCTCTGTCCGACATAAAAGCGATTTGTTTACCATCGGGTGAAACCTCTGGATGCCAGTCCTCTGCATTATTATTTGTTAATTTGGTTAGATTGCTACCATCTACATCTGCTATGCAAATTTCACTGGAATTAGTTTTTGAGTGAAAAACTATTCTTCCGCTTTTGGTAAAATAAGGTCCTCCGCCATTCAGTGGTTTTATTTGGGTTTGTTCACTACCGTCTGAATTCATTATCCAGATTTCTTCTGTCCAAACGCCTTCCGTATTTTTATAAGCCCTTGAAAAAGCAATTTTTCTTCCATCAGGAGACCAGGCGGGAGAACTATCCCATTTGTTTTTGACGTGTGTTAATCGCTTCCTATTTGTACCATCCACATTCATTGTATGAATAGACCATGTTTTTCTTCCATCATGGTAGGCATAACAAGCAATACGTTTTCCATCAGGAGACCAGGCTACGTAGCCATCATTTCCGGGGTGGTTAGTAACTTTGACCTTTGATGCGCCTTTAATATTGGTGAGGTAAATTTCTACATCTCCTGATTCTTTAGAGGAGTATGCAATTGCATACTCGGTTGATTTGGCTTGTTTACTGACCTGACAAGAAGTAATCAACCCAAGCAGAAATATTAAAATGGAGAAGTTTTGTAGGTATTTCATAGGGGCTTATTGTTTAGGTCTGAGATTTTCAATAATCTGGGCATCCACCCAATATTTTTTACCTACGAAATAGCGGCTTCCATCCTCCTTAGTTTTCCACTCTCCCCTAGTAAAAAACAGATATTTTCCATCAGGGGTTACAGATGGAGAACTCTCCTGGAGTTCAGTGTTTATTGTTGAATCCATACTTATTGGTTCCGACCAAGAGCCATCTTCGTGTCTAAAACTGATATAAATATCAGCGAATCCATAGCCATCTTCTCTTTCTACATCCCACAGTAAATAAGATTCATCTGGAGCAATATAAGGATGAGCAATGTATTCTCCTGTATTAATTTCAGCACTCAATTTTACTGGGTTTTCGTATCTGCCATTTATCAGACGCGAATAACCAAGATTACCATGCCCTTTATCTTCTTTTTTAAAAAAAGGAAAATAAAAGGTACCGTTTGCTGAAACTGTCAAACCATGCGCTTGTTCTTCTAAGAACCTCCCGATGGGTTTGGACTCCGACCAGCCATCATTAGTTCGCTTCCTATACTCTTTTCCAACATACATTGTATCACCCTCAGCAGAGAATAATGGCCATCTGATATCAGTCTCAGATAACTCACCCCAACTGTTGTTTTCAAATCGAATTACAAAAAAGGAACGCTTTTTATTATATTTTCCATATCTCCTGGAAAAATAAAACTCCTTCATATCTGGTGAAAACGTGATTCCTTCAATCCATTCATCTGAGGAAAGAATTTTAGGAGCAAACTCTTTAGGAATTAAACCTGGTGGTTTTTCTCCAAAGTAGCGATCTGCTAAGGCTGGAAAATTATTGTCTTCTGATTCCGGTTTTTGAGTAAGCGAATCATTCTTTTCTGATACTTGCTTTTTAGTGCTACAAGCATTTAAAAATAGGGTAAATACGATTAATGCAAATACAAAATGATAATTTTTCAT